>CATPAO010000400.1 GCA_955652025.1 Casimicrobiaceae bacterium | reverse complement strand
TCGAATCGTGACGTTCGGTCGCGCGGTCGGACCCCGACGTCGCGCTCGCATGCGTCGCTGACCGAAGCTTGGAAGCGGTGGTCCGACGTTCCCTTGCGCAGCGTTCGTACCAACACCTTCGATTTCGGCCGTTTTGTAGCCTACCGGCCTGTCGCTTTCGAGGGTCGAATAGCGCCGAACCCGGGCGGGCCAACCAAGTCAAGCCTTTGATATTGTTTAAATAATAGGCATTGACTTTGATAATTCCAATCCGCCCCAACCTTGTTCTGCACCGCAAAATCGCGCATAATCCTTGATTACCCAAAACCCACCGGCCGCGAGAGATCTTCGTCTGAATGGCCGATAGCGACGCGGCCCTCCCGGGCCATGATTTCGCGGATTACGACCAACGCTGGTGACGCAACTCGAGGCGCAAAATGAAAGACGACATTCATCCGAAGTACAGCGAAATTCAAGTGACCTGCAGCTGCGGCGTCACGTTCAAGACGCGCTCAACGATCAACAAGCCGTTGCACGTCGAAGTCTGCTCGTCTTGCCATCCGTTCTACACCGGCAAACAAAAGATCATGGATACGGCCGGACGGGTCGAAAAATTCCGCCAGCGTTACGGGCAAAAGGGCACGACGCCTGTGGCGTCCTAAGTTATCATTCGCCGCACTCGCGCGACAAAGGCAGCTTCGGCTGCCTTTTTCGTTGCGATCGCATCCGCTTGCGGACATCCTGACGAAATGCGTGCGCCGCGACCCTACACACCGGAACCGATGGATCCGACGGAAGTGAGTGTGTCGGGACGGTATCGCGCGCTGAAGACCGCGGGACTCGTTTTCCTGGCCGCGGCGTGGGTGTTGCTCGGCCTCGTCGGCCACGACCCGTGGAAATTCGACGACGCCACGACATTCGGCGTCGCGTGGGATATTGCACACCGAGGCGATGCGATCGCGCCCGATCTCGCGGGCGAGCCCTACCTGGTCCGGCCGCCCCTACTTCCCGCGCTGGGCGCGCTTGCGATCAAGGCGTTGTCTCCACCGCTGGCGCCGTACAACGCGGCGCGGCTCGCCGCGGGTCTGCTGCTCGCTCTCATGCTGACCTTCGCGGCGCTTGCGAGCCGCGAGCTTTCGGGTCGCGCGTTTCGCTGGCTGCCGATTCTCGTGGTGATCGGCACGTTGGGATATTGGGACCGAGCGCATGCGCTGTCCGGCGAGCTCGGCACGTCGCTCGGCATCACGGTCGCGCTGTATGGATTTGCGCTGGCGCTCAGGCAGCCGTTCGCCGGCGGCGCATGGTTGGGCCTGGGCATCGCAATCGCATTCGGCAGCCGCGGCTTGCAGGGCCCGGGATGGATCGCCGTGACCGCGCTTCTGCTTCCCTTCGCCGGTCCGCCGTGGCGCACGCGCGCCTATGCGGCCACGCTCGGGCTCGCCGCCGCCGTCGCGCTTGCGCTGGTGCTGCCCTGGATCGTCACGCTGCACGCGCACGACCCGGCACTCTTCGAGCTGTGGTGGTCCGGCGAAACATGGGCGAGTTACTTCGGATTTCTGCCCGGGTCGAGTCCGATGGATCCGACCTACCAATTGCGCAACTTGCCGTGGTTCGCGTGGCCCGCCCTGCCGTTGCTCATCTGGACGCTGTGGACGCGCGGCCGCGGCTTCAACGGCGGGCTCGCCGAGCCCGGCATCATCGTTCCCGGCGTGCTCGCGATCGTCATCTTCATCAACTTGCTGTTGGCGCCCGAGCCGCGCGCCATCAGCGCGCTCCCGTTGCTCGTGCCGTTCGCGGTGATCGCGACGCTCGAAGTCGACTCGCTGCCGCGCGGCTTCTCGGCCTTTCTCGACTGGTTCGGCATCCTGACGTTCGGTTTACTGGCGATCGTCGTCTGGGGACTCTGGATCGACGCTCGCATCAACGGCATGTCGTCGCGCGCCGCCATCCTCTTCCAGGACACCGAGGTCGGCTTTCAACCGACGTTTCACTTGGGCACGATCCTGCTCGCGATCTTTCTGACCGCGTTGTGGTTCGTACTCGTGCGTCCGGCGCGGCGCAGCAACCGCCGCGCCGTGCTCAATTGGGCGGTCGGCGTGACGCTGCTCTGGGGCCTGTATTCGACGATCTGGCTGCCGTACCTCGATTCGCGACGCTCTTATCGGACGATGATCGAAAGCGCGGCGACGCACCTGCTCGCACCCGGCTGCGTGGCGAGCCGCAATCTCGGTGAGCCGCAGCGCGCGTTGTTCCACTATTTCGCCGGACTCGAGACCACGCGCGTGGAGATCACGCCGGATCACGATTGCCCGCTCCTGCTGGTTCAATATGGCCGCGAACCGGTCGCCCCCGCACTCGACGGCTGGCAGGTCGTATGGGACGGGCATCGGCGCGGCGACGCCACCGAGCGTTTCGTCCTCTATCGGCGGGCGTCGTGAAATTCGTCGACGAAGCGTTCATCGAGGTGATCGCCGGCGACGGCGGCAACGGCGCCGCGTCGTTCCGGCGCGAGAAATTCGTCCCGCGCGGCGGACCCGATGGCGGCGACGGCGGCCGCGGCGGCAGCATCTACGCGATCGCCGATCGCAACATCAACACGTTAATCGACTATTGGTATGCGCGCATCCATCGTGCCAAGCGCGGCGAAAACGGCCGTGGCGCCGATCAATATGGACGGGGCGCCGACGACATCGAGCTGCGGATGCCGGTCGGTACGGTGATCACCGACGCCGCCAGCGGCGAGTTGATCGCCGATCTCGACCGCCATGGCGCGCGCGCGCGGGTCGCACGGGGCGGCAAGGGCGGCCTCGGCAATCTGCACTTCAAATCGAGCGTCAACCGCGCGCCGCGACAGACGACGCCGGGCGAGCACGGCGAGCAACTCAAGCTGCACCTCGAGCTCAAGGTGCTGGCCGACGTCGGGCTCCTCGGCATGCCGAACGCGGGAAAGTCGACGCTGATCCGTGCCATTTCGGCCGCGCGACCCAAGGTCGCCGATTATCCGTTCACGACACTTGCGCCGCAGTTGGGCGTCGTGCGCGCCGACGCGAACAAGAGCTTCGTCGTCGCCGATATCCCGGGACTGATCGAAGGCGCGGCGGAAGGCGCCGGGCTCGGCCATCAATTCCTGCGCCATCTGCAGCGGACGCGGTTGCTGCTGCACATCGTCGACCTCGCGCCGTTGGATCCGGACGCCGACCCGGTGCGCGATGCGCGCGCCATTGTCCGCGAGCTGAAAAAATACGCCGCGACGCTGCACGACAAGCCGCGCTGGCTCGTGTTGAACAAGCTCGACCTGGTACCCGCGGACGAGCGCGTCAAGCGCGTCAGGGCATTCGTCAAGGCGTTCCGTTACACGGGGCCGGTGTTCGAAATTGCCGCCATCAACGGGGAGGGCTGCCGCGGGCTGGTGCTGGCGACCCAAACCTGGCTGGAGGCGCATCCGGCGTATGTGCCCGAGGACACCGAAAAAATCGCCGAGCCCGTCGTCGTTAAACCGAAGCCGATCGCCGCGCGGCGATCGCGGCGCGCTGAGGACCAGTCGTGAACGCGTCGATCGCCACCGCGATGCGCATCGTCGTGAAGGTGGGCTCGAGCCTCGTCACCAACGACGGCCGCGGCCTCGATCACGCCGCCGTTGCGCGGTGGGCCGGCGACATCGCGGCGCAAAAGCGCGCCGGCAAGGAGATCGTGCTCGTGTCGTCGGGCGCGATCGCCGAAGGCATGCAGCGCCTCGGCTGGGTCACGCGGCCGCGCGCGGTTCACGACCTGCAGGCCGCGGCCGCGGTCGGCCAAATGGGACTCGTGCAGGCGTACGAAGCCGCGTTCGCGAAATACGATCTCCACACCGCGCAAGTACTGCTGACGCACGAGGATTTGGCCGACCGCCGGCGCTATCTCAACGCGCGCACGACGCTCACGACGCTGCTCGCGCTCGGCGTCATTCCGATCATCAACGAGAACGATACCGTCACGACCGACGAAATCCGCTTCGGCGACAACGACACGCTCGCGGCGTTGGTCACCAACCTGATCGAGGCGGAGCTGTTGGTGCTGCTCACCGATCAGGACGGGCTCTACACGCGGGATCCCCGCAAAGACACGTCGGCAACGCTCGTGCGGAGCGCGCGCGCCGGCGACCCGGCCTTGGAGGCGATGGCGGGCGACGCGGGCACGGCGATCGGCCGCGGCGGCATGCTGACCAAGGTGCTGGCGGCCAAGCGCGCGGCGCGCTCCGGCGCATCCACGGTGATCGCGTGCGGACGCGAAATCGACGTGTTGACGCGGCTCGCCGCTGGTGAGGCGATCGGAACCGCGCTTGTCGCCGACACCGGCTCGCTCGCGGCGCGCAAGCAATGGCTCGCCGATCATGTGCGGCTCGCCGGCACGCTCACGCTCGATGCCGGCGCGGTGCGCGCGCTCGCGCGCGAAGGCAAGAGTCTTCTGCCCATCGGCGTCGTCGCCGTCGACGGCACGTTCGAGCGCGGCGAAGTCGTCGGCTGTATCGCGCCCGACGGCAGCGAGATTGCGCGCGGATTGATCAACTATGGGTCACAGGAGACAGCGCGAATTCTGCGCAAGCCGTCGTCGGAGATCGAGGCGATCTTGGGTTACGTCGACGAGCCGGAGCTGATCCACCGGTCCAATCTCGTCCTGCTCCGCTGACGCGCAGTCACCATTCGACACCCCACGCCGCCTGCAATACACTCGCGGCGGCATCTGCATTCGAAACCGGCCGGTGCGCGGGAGGCGTCCGGCAAATCCGACATAATTCAATAACCGGGAGGTGCACGATGGCGTTGCTCGATCGCGTGAAGGGAATCCTGCTCGAGCCTCGGACCGAATGGCCGAAAATCGCCGCCGAGCCGGCGACGACACAGTCGCTCTACACCGGATGGATCATGATCTTCGCGGCCATCGGACCGCTCGCTCTGCTCGCCTCGACGACGGGCGCCGGCATCAAATTCGCGATCGGCATCTATGTCATGTCGCTCGTGATCACGTTCATCCTGGCGCTGATCGTCGACGCGCTGGCCGGGAGCTTCGGCGGAACGAAGGATTTCGTCGCAGCACTCAAGCTCGCCGCGTATAGCTACACCGCGGCGTGGATCGGCGGCATCTTCAACACCCTCGGCATGCTGGCCTGGGTTCTTACACTGCTTGCGGTAGTCTATTCCTGGTACACGTTTTACTTGGGCGCCCCGGTACTGAAGAAATGCGCGCCCGACAAGGCCGTGCCGTTCACGATCGTCGTCGTGCTCTGTGCCCTCGTGCTCGCCTATTTATTTGGCATTGCGCTTTCCGGACTGGGATTCATTCCACGGATGACCGGATTCGCGATGCCGAATTGACGGATCAGTCCCCGCCATCCGGCGTCGGATCCGAGTACGAGGGCGGCATCACCGGGTGCGCGAAACCGTACAGGCGCTCACGGCGCGTCTGCGGCTTCATGTGAATATAGCGCTCGAGCTCGAGCAGCGCGCGCCGGTAGACCTCCCGCTTGAAGTCGATCACCGAGTCGAGCGGGATCCAGTACTCGTGCCAGCGCCACGCGTCGAATTCGGGTTTCTCGGTGGCGCGCAGCGACACGTCGTTGTCGCGTCCCACGAGCCGCAGCAGATACCAGATCTGCTTCTGGCCACGGTAGCTGCCGCGCCATTCGCGCTTGATCCAGTGCTGCGGAACGTCGTACCTCAGCCAATCGCGCGTCCGGCCCAGAACCTTGACATGGTGCGAATGAAGCCCGACTTCCTCGTGCAGTTCCCGGTACATCGCCTGCTCGGGCGGCTCACCGGCGTTGATGCCGCCTTGCGGAAATTGCCACGAGTGCTCGCGGATCCGTTTGCCCCAAAACACCTGGTTCTTGCCGTTGACGATCACGATGGCGACGTTCGGGCGATAGCCGTCACGGTCGAGCATCGCAGTTACCCTGATGCAAAATAGTTGCAGCCATTGTTGCACAGGAGGACGGGTGTTGCCTAGCGACGACAGACCCCGTCGATCGGGCAGAGCTCAACGCTTGTTCGGCTCGGACTCGCGGGGGATCAGGGGCAAGGTCAACACCCGGTCGCGCCGTACGACGCGAATTTCGATCGTCCTGCCGATCGCGTCGCCGACCAGCAGGCGTAACAGATCGTCGACCGTCGCGATCGGTTGGCTATCGAGCGCGATGATCACGTCGCCACGCTGCAAATCCGCCGCAGCCGCCGGAGATCCCTGTTCGATCGATTCGATCCGCACACCCGATTCGCGGACCAGCCCGAAGTGGCGGACGATGCGACGCGGCAGCGCGAGCGTCTGTCCGCCGACGCCCAGATGGGCGCGGCGCACGCGTCCCTCGCGGATCAGCGCGATCGCGACTCGCTCGGCGGTCGACGATCCGATCGCAAAACACAACCCCTGCGCGGGCAGGATCACCGCCGTGTTGACGCCGATGACATTGCCGCCGCTGTCGACCAGTGGGCCGCCGGAATTGCCCGGATTGAGCGACGCGTCGGTCTGCAGGATATTGTCGAGCATCCGCCCCGTCTGCGCCCGCATCGAGCGGCCGAGCGCGCTCACGATGCCCGCGGTGACCGTGTGCTGGAATCCATAGGGACTGCCGATCGCGATCGCGATCTGCCCGACCTTGACCGCGCCCGAATCGCCGAAGCGGCACCACGCAAGATCGCCGGCGCCCACCTTGAGCACCGCGAGGTCCGAATGCGGATCATCGCCGACGATCGCCGCCACTGCGGTGCGCCCGTCGGGCAGCGTGACTTCGAGCGCCGACGCGCCGCCGGCCACGTGGCTGTTCGTGACCATGTAGCCGTCCGGGGTGATGACGAAACCCGAGCCCGATCCTTCGCGCGCGCCGCGAGGCGCTTTCGCGCGCTCGACGC
>CATPAO010000399.1 GCA_955652025.1 Casimicrobiaceae bacterium | reverse complement strand
TGCTCGTAGAGCGCGAGCAATGCACCCAGGTTGTGGGCGTCGAGCGTCGGCAGCAGGATCGTCGTCGACGCCCGGTTGCCCGGACATTCACGCGCCGCTACGGCCGCGTCGAGTGCGGTGCCTGACACGCCCTTCGCTGCCCGTTCACGCCGTAGCGCTTCGGCGCCGCGCCCCACGAGCAGCGCCTGCGCCTGCGCGAGCGCATGGCGCGACCACCGCACGGATCGGTTGTCCGGCGGCACCGATGCGACGACCGTCGCGAAGCGCGCCGGAAATGTCGCGCATGCGTTACTGCGTCGCGCGAATCGCCGGGATGACGTCGTGGCCGTCCACCAAAAGCGGAGTGTCATCCTCTTGACGGAGCGCCGTGTGCAGCGCCGGCCGCGCCTCGGACAGGTTGACCTTTTCGCCGGCGCACAACGCGGCGATCCAGTGCGCCAAATTGCACGCGTCCGCATGCGCGATGAGAATCGCAAGCGCGTCCCCGGTCAAGCGTTCCTTGGACAAATCGACGCGCCAGCGTTCCCATTCGAATGTGAGACGCGGCACGCGTTCCCGATCGGCGGCGAAGAGGTCGACAATCCGCTCCCGGCGCAGGGCGCGCGCGGTGTCGCGAATGTGCGCGGGGACGGACGACATATACTTGAGTGTGATCGGATCAAAGGGTCGCGCCGCATCGTAACAATCCCGCGCCGGGTTTGCACGATTTCGGCGCAAACCTAAGGAACCTCTGCACTGATGGACGCCGCGACCGACAAGGATCTCCCCCTCAGGGAAGACACGCGTTTGCTCGGCCGCGTGCTGGGCGACGTGCTGCGCGCGCAGACGGGCGACGCGGGCTTCGCGAGCGTCGAGGCGATTCGCCAGACGGCGATACGTTTTCGGCGCGCGACCTCGACCGAGGCGCCAACCGCACGCGACGAGCTGGCGGCGTTGCTCAATCCGCTGCCGGTCGCGGACGTGCTGCACGTGGTCCGTGCGTTCAGCTACTTCTCGCATCTCGCGAACATCGCGGAGGACGTGCACCAGAACCGCCGCCGGCGCGTACACGCGCTCGCGGGATCGCCGCCGCAGCGCGGCAGCGTCGCGCAGGCGCTCGAACGCTTGGCCGCGGCGGGCGTCGATGGAACGACGATCGCGCATTGGTTCGCCGACGCGTTGGTGTGTCCGGTGCTGACTGCGCACCCGACCGAGGTGCAGCGCAAGAGCATCCTCGACGCCGAGCGCGAGGTCGCGCGGCTCTTGGCCTGGCGCGACCGCGTCGCGCTGACGCCGGACGAAACGGCGGAGTTCGATGCCGCGCTCTATCGGCAGGTCCTCGAGCTGTGGCAGACGGCGATGATGCGGCTTACCAAGCTCACGGTAACCGACGAGATCGACAACGGGCTCGCCTATTACCGCTACACGTTTCTCGATCAGGTGCCGAAGCTGTATGCCGACGTCGCGGCGCGTCTCGGCCGTGAGTTCGGCTTCCGCGAAGGATCGCTGCCGCCGTTTCTTCGCATCGGCTCGTGGATCGGAGGCGATCGCGACGGCAATCCGTTCGTCGACGCGACGACGCTTGCCTATGCCATCCGAGCGCAATCGGCGCTCGCGTTCGAGCACTACCTCGCCGAAACGCACCGGTTGGGCGGTGAGCTTTCGTTGTCGTCGCGGCTGATTCGGCCGACCGACGCGCTCGTCGCGCTCGCCTCGCAGGCGCACGACGAGAATCCGCATCGGCAGGACGAGCCGTATCGCAACGCGCTGGTAGGGATCTATGCGCGGCTCGCCGCGACCGCGCGCGAGTTGGCCGGCTACGTGCCGCCACGCGCGCCCAGTGTGGCGGCTGCGCGCTACGCAACTGCGTCCGAGTTTCGCGCCGACCTCGACACGATTGCCGCGTCGCTGGCCACACACGGCGCGACGCCGCTCGTCGCCGGCCGCCTCGATCCGCTGCGCCGCGCGGTCGACGCGTTCGGGTTCCATCTGGCGGTGCTCGATCTGCGCCAGAACAGCGACGTGCACGAGGCCGTCATTGCCGAGCTCACCGAGCGCGCCGGTGTCGTCGCCGACTATCGCGCACTGTCCGAGGGCGAACGCGTCGCGTTGCTCGCGCACGAACTTGCGGGACCGCGGCTTCTCGCGTCGCCGCATCTCGACTATTCGCAGCGCGTCGTCTCCGAGCTCGACATTCTGCGCACGGCGGCCGACATCCATGCGCGTTTCGGCGCATCGGCGCTGCCGAATTACGTGATCTCCAAATGCCAGTCGGCGTCCGACCTGCTCGAGGTCGCCGTGCTGCTGAAGGAGGTCGGCTTGGTGCGCGGCGATGCGAGCGCGCTCAACATCATTCCGTTGTTCGAGACGATCGACGATCTCGCGCGCTGCGGCGACATCATGCGCGCCGCCTTCGCCGTGCCGGTCTATCGCGCCACGGCGCGCGGGCGCGGCGACTGGCAGGAAGTCATGCTCGGGTATTCGGACAGCAACAAGGATGGCGGGTATCTCACGGCGAACTGGTCGCTCTATCGCGGCGAAATGCTGCTGGTCGATGCCTTTCGCGCGCACGACGTGAAGCTACGACTGTTCCATGGCCGCGGCGGCACGGTCGGCCGCGGCGGCGGTCCGAGCTACGAGGCGATTCTCGCGCAGCCCGCGGGTTGCGTCACCGGTGGCCTACGCATCACCGAGCAGGGCGAGATCATCGCGAGCAAGTATTCCGATCCCGAGCTCGGTCGCCGCAATCTCGAGGCGCTGGTCGCGGCGACGTTGGAGGCGAGCCTGCAGGACACCGAGCGCCTGGGCCGGCGCGCCGACGACTATTTCTCGGTCCTCGACGCGTTGTCCGCGCACGCGTATCGCGCCTACCGCGCACTCGTCTACGAAACGCCGGAATTTCCCGCCTATTTCCGCGCGTCGACGCCGATCGCGGAAATCGCCGAGCTCAACATCGGCAGCCGCCCGGCGTCGCGGACTGCATCACCGCGGATCGAGGATCTGCGCGCGATCCCGTGGGTATTCAGCTGGGGTCAGTGCCGGTTGATGCTGCCCGGCTGGTACGGTTTCGGGACTGCGATCGATGCGTGGCTCGCCGAGAATCCGCGCGGCATTGCACAATTGGCCGACATGCATGCGCGCTGGCCGTTCTTCCGGAGCGTGCTGTCGAACATGGCGATGGTGCTCGCGAAAACCGATCTCGCCGTCGCCTCGCGGTACGCGGAGCTCGTTGCCGACGTCGCCGTGCGCGACGCGGTGTTTCCGCGCATCGCCGCCGAGCACGAGCGAACCGTTCGCCATTGCCTCGCGATCACGCAGCAGTCGACGCTGCTCGAGGACAACCCGACGCTCGAGCGCAGCATCCGCAATCGCTTCCCGTATCTCGATCCGCTGAATCACCTGCAAATCGAATTGTTGCGCCGCTATCGCGCCGGCGACACCGACATTCGGACGCGGCGCGCGATCCACCTGACGATCAACGGACTGGCGGCGGGGCTGCGCAATAGTGGGTGATTGCGCGCTGGCGCGCGTATAATTTCTGCCCGAGCATGCGCATTCTTCTCTCCAACGACGACGGCTACTTCGCTCCCGGCCTCGAACACCTCGCCACGGCGCTCAAGCCGCATGCCGAGATCACCGTCGTTGCACCCGAGCGCGATCGCAGCGGCGCGTCGAATTCGCTGACACTCGACCGCCCGCTCTCGGTGCGGCGCGCACCCAACGGTTTCCTGTTCGTCAACGGTACGCCGACCGATTGCGTCCACTTGGCGGTGACCGGCTTGCTCGACAAGCTGCCGGATATCGTCATCTCGGGCATCAATCTCGGCGCCAACATGGGCGACGACACGATCTACTCCGGCACGGTCGCCGGCGCGACCGAAGGCTACTTGCTCGGCATTCCGTCGATCGCGATTTCACTGGCATCGAAGGCGGGCGCGCATTTCGACAGCGCGGCGCAGGTGGCGATCGATCTCGTCCTGCGGCACACGCGCGCGAACGCGGGCCCGTGGCTCTTGAACGTCAACGTGCCCGACATCGCCTTGCGCGAGGTCAAAGGCGTCACGATCACGCGGCTCGGGCGCCGCCATCGCGCCGAGGACGTGATCCGCACGACGAGTCCGCGCGGCGAGACGATCTACTGGGTGGGTGCCGCGGGCGCCGCCGCCGATGCGGGCGAAGGCACCGATTTTCACGCGGTCGAGGACGGCTTCGTCTCGGTGACGCCGCTGCAGATCGACCTCACCAATCGCGATCAGATGCCTGAGCTTCGCGCCTGGATCGCGCGCTGAGCACAGGGCGCCGCACAACGACAAAAAGGGAGGCGCGGGCGATGGGGACGCTCGACGACAGGAAGACCGGCATCGGCATGACGTCGGACCGCACGCGAGCGCGAATGGTCGAACGCCTGCGCGCCGACGGCATCCGCGACGAAGTCGTGCTCGCCGCGATCAACGCCGTGCCGCGCCACATTTTCGTCGACGAAGCGCTCGCCATCCGCGCCTACGACAACGCGCCGCTGCCGATCGGCCACGGCCAGACGATTTCGCAGCCGTGGGTCGTTGCACGGATGACCGAGCTGGCGCGTAACGGCCGGACGCTCGACGCCGTGCTCGAGATCGGCACCGGCTGCGGTTATCAGACGGCGGTGCTGGCGCAGATCGCGACGACCGTGTACACCGTCGAGCGGATCGGCGCGCTGGCAACGAAGGCGCGTCGCACGCTGCAGTCGCTGAAGATCAAGAATGTTCGCCTGAAGCACGGCGACGGCAGCGCCGACCTGGGCGAGCCGCTCGACGTCGATGCGATCGTCGTCACGGCGGGCGCGTCGCATGTCCCGACCGCGCTCCTCAAATACCTGAAGCGCGGCGGGCGCATGGTGCTGCCGCTGGCGGTTGCCGGCGATCCGGGTACGCAACTCTTGACCGTCATCGAGTCCGGCCCCGGCGGGTTCCGGGAACAGACGTTCGATGCGGTAAGATTCGTTCCATTGCTGCCGGGCACCGCGTAAACGTTTTGCGCCAATCCGGCGTTGCTTTTGATCGATGCGCTGGCAAACTTCCGCGAATCTTCCCTCCACTGTGGCGCGCGCCGTCGCGCCGATCGTCATCGCCGCGCTCCTCGCCGCGTGCGCCACCCGCCAATCGGCGCCGGTCGAGGATCGCGTCGCGCGGCCGCCCGATGTCGCGGTTCCTGCGCCGGCCGCGCCTGCGCCGGCATCTGCCGAAGCGGAGTCGCGGTCGAAGACGTACACGGTCAAGCGGGGCGACACGCTGCAGCAGATCGCGATGGATCAGGGCCTCGACTATCGCGAGCTTGCGGCGTGGAACGGTCTCGAGAACCCGAACGTGATCCGGGTCGGCCAGGTGCTACGTCTTACGCCGCCCGGCGAAACGGCGTCGCCGGCCAACGGCGCCGGTGTGACGACTACACCGCTCCGGCCACCGTCTTCGGTCGTCGAGGCGCGGCCGCCGACATCCGCCACCCGCCCCAGTGACAACGTCAAAACGACGCCCAAGGCATTGAAGGAACCGTATTCGGAGCACGCGGTGCGCGAGATCACGCAATTCGGAGCAGCGCAGGCGTTGCCCCCTGCGACCGCGCCGCCGGCGGAAAATGTCGCCGCTGCGCCGCGGGCGGAAGCGAAGCCGGAACCCGCGCGACCCGCGACGACCGAACCCGGCAACGACGATCGTCTCGACTGGGCCTGGCCCGCGAAAGGAAAGCTCGTCGGCACGTACTCCGAGACCGCCAACTTGAAGGGCATCGACATCGCGGGCAAAGCCGGCGAGCCCGTGCTCGCGAGCGCGCCGGGCAAAGTCGTCTACGCCGGCACGGGTTTGCGCGGCTACGGCAAGCTGATCATCATCAAGCACAACAACACGTTTTTGTCGGCGTACGCGCATAACCGCGAAATCCTGGTGAAGGAAGGCCAGCAGGTGACGAAGGGCCAGAAGATCGCGGAGATGGGCAACAGCGACGCCGACCAGGTCAAGTTGCATTTCGAGATCCGGCGGCTCGGCAAGCCGATGGATCCGGCGCGGTACCTGCCGCCGGCATGAAATCGCCGTCGCGCGTACCCGACATGCTCGGGACGGGCGATCTCGCGGACGATCCGCACGCCGCGGGCCCTGAGCTTGCGGCGCATGCCGACGACGTCGGCGGTATGGCGATCGAGCGGGACACGCTCTCGGGCGAGCTCGCTCTCGACATACCCGCGCCCGGACTGTCGTCGGATTTTGTCTCCGATATCACGCAGCTCTATTTGAACGACATCGGCCAGCACGCGCTGCTGACGCCGATCGAAGAGCTCGCGTTGGCACGTGCGATGCGCGGCGGCGAGTTTGCGGCCCGGCAGACGCTGATCGAGCGCAATCTGCGGCTCGTCGTGAGTCTGGCGCGGCACTACACGAATCGCGGCCTCGCGCTGCCCGACCTCGTCGAAGAGGGCAATCTCGGGCTCATCCACGCATTGGAAAAATTCGATCCCGAGCGCGGTTTCCGCCTTTCGACCTACGCGACATGGTGGATCCGCCAGTCGATCGAGCGCGCGGTGATGAACCAGTCGCGAACGATCCGGCTGCCCGCGCACGTGGTGAAGGAGATGAACGTGGTGATTCGCGCGCTGCGCCATCTGGAGACGCACGCGCCGGGCGGCAGCGGCGACGCCACGCTCGAGGATGTGGCGCATTTGCTCGGCAAGACGGTCGGCGAGGTCGAGCGTCTGCTCCGGTATCGCGAGCAGCCGGTGTCGCTCGATACGCCGCTCGACCACGACCCCGCGCTGACCGTGCAGGATGCCGTCGCCGACGAAGCCGCGGTGTCGCCCGAATTGTTGCTGCACGTCAGCGGCATCGAGCGCTACATCGACGAATGGATGGGCGAGCTTCCGCAGCGTCAGCGGCGCGTGATCGAGCGCCGCTATGGATTGCGCGGCTGCGACGTCGCTACGCTAGACGAGCTCGCGGCCGAAATGGGCGTGACCCGCGAACGCGTGAGACAGATCCAGGGCGAGGCGCTCGACAAGCTGCGGAGCCGCATCGCGCGGCATGGGTTCGACAAGGACGATTTGTTGTAACGTTGTTTACGTCGCTCCGCGCGAACTGCGCAATGCCGAGGGTGACGGCAACGCGTCGATTGCGTGCTCGAGCGTCGCGACCAACGCGGCGCGTTCGCTGCTCGGATCGGAGAGGTTGCCGTAGCGCAGCTTCGCGTACGCCTCGCCGATCGCGGACAGCGCGATCCCGAATTGTGGCCAGCGGTGGGCCGCCCGCTCGACGAACGCGAGCGGTCCTTCGTGCGGCTGCCGCGGCAGGCCGCCACGTGCGAGCCGGCGGCACACGTCTTCCCATAGCACCAGCGCGCGCTCCATCCGGCGGCGGCGGATCGCGAGCCAAAGCAGCACGGCGAACGACCAGAGCGAGGCGATCGCGGCCAATCCGACCACGACCTGCCACGGCGCGAATCGGTTGAGCTCGAATTCGCGCCACATCGCGCGTTGCCGCTGATAATTGAAGTCGACGACATGACGGCGCCAGGCATGGTTGACGGCGTCCCACGTCAGTCCGAGGTCCTTGAGCCAGCCGCCGTCGAGGCGCGCCAACAGCGGCACCGGCTCGTACGACGGCAACGCGCTCGACAATCCGCGTTCAATTCGCGATGGGGCGACCGCGGCCGTCGGGTCGTAGCGCCGCCACATGCCGTCGATCAGCGCTTCCGCCCATGCGTGGGCATCGGACTGGCGGACGATCATGTAGCCGCCGGCGGGATTCATCTCGCCGCCTTGATAGCCGGTCACGACGCGTGCGGGAATGCCGGCGGCGCGTAGCAAGAGCACGAACGAGCTGGCGTAATGCTCGCAAAACCCGCGTCGCACGTCGAACAGGAATTGATCGACCGGCTCGTGCTCGAGCAACGGCGCCGCCAACGTGTATACGAAGGGCTCGTTGTGAAAGTGATCGAGTACCGCACGAACGAACGCGCGGTCGTCGGGGACCCGGGCACGCAGCTCGCGGGCGAATTCCACGCTGCGTGGATTGCCTTGTGGAAGGCGCAAATTGAGTCGCGCTTCCGACCAAGAGGTGGCCGGAAACGCGTCGCGCGGAATCGACAGCTGCGTGTAACGCACCGGTTGCGACAGCGGCCCTTTGGCCAGCAACTGCTGGTCGCGGGTGAGACCCAGCAGGATCGGCGACGGCGCGCCGCCATCGGCATCGCCGCCCTCGCGCGGCAGGCTGGCCGGCAGGTCGAGCGCGAACAGCCATGGCTGGTTCGAGGGCTCGAGCATTACCGTGTACGAAATGGCTTTGGTCTTGCCTGGAAGCGGCGCCAGCACGCCGCCGAGGACCGGCAGCGTGGCGCTCCACACGCGTCCGTCGAAGCGCGACATTACCGGTCCGCGCCAGTAGCGTTGCGTGGGCGGCGGCACCGGGCCGTCGAAGTCGACGCGGAACGCGACCTCGTCGGAGAGCGTGAGCTCGGTGAACATGCCGGGGGTCATCGTGTCCGACAGTCCGGATCGTGCGCCGTGATCGGCCGGCAATCCCCACAACGGACCGGCGAGCCGCGGAAACATCAGGAACATGAGCGCGGCGATCGGCAGTCCTTGCAAGATCAGCGTCGTCGTGCGAGCAAACGACGCGCGCCAGTTTGGGGTCGCCGCCGACGAACGCTCGAGCGCGTCCAGCGTGCCGCCCAACACCAGGATCGCCGGCAACGCTGCCGCCGCCGCGAACATCGACTGGCTGCTGACGAAGGGTGTGATCAACAGAAAGGCGGCGAGGCACACGAGCAGCGTTCCATCGCGCCTTGCTCGCGCTTCGAGGAACTTGATGCCGCAAAGTACGAAGAGGAAGGCGATGGAGGGCTCCCGGCCCATGAAATAGCCGTACCACTGACGGATCGCAAGCGCGACGGCGAGCGCGAGCAGCGCCAATCCCCACGACGGCATTTGCAGCAGCGCTGCGGCACGGCGCCCGCCGCCGCGTAGGAGAAGGAATCGCAGCGCGACCAGCGCCATGCCGGCCAGCGCGACGATGAGCGGCAAATGCGCGAGCAACGGCATTTGTGCCGCCAGCAGCATCGCGCCGAGCCAGCGAATCTGTGTCGCCGTCAACGCATCGGCGCGCCGAACATCGGGACGATGGCCGACGAGGAACCGCGCCAACGCGCTCGCTGGAGGCCCGGCGGCGCTCACGTCGGTTCCGTTGGAAACAACGCCAGAGCAGTTAGCGCCGCGCGGCGATGCTCGCGTCCTTGCGCCGCGGTGAACGCGGTGCCGGGTAAACGCAGCGAGAACGGTCGCGCCGCCCGCTCGGCCGCGAGCACCCACGCCGTCAATCGTGACAAACGTTGCTCGGTCGAGAGCGCCCCGGGAAGCGCGGCGTAGTCGAGATCGATCGGACCGCCGCCGCCGGCGCCATCGAACGCTTTGCTATACCAGCCCGCGCCGCGGGCGACGGCTTTCCAGGCGACACGCTGCGGCGGATCGCCACGCTGATAGTCGCGAAGGCCCGCCAGGTCCGCGTCGTTGCCGCGCCCCTGCGTGTAGGCGTCAGGTCCGCCGCCGCCGGCCGGTAGCGGCGGTGCCGCGGGATCGGGCGAGGGAAACGCGATGCCTTCGAGTGGGAAGTGCACGTACGCCCAGCCGCGCCAAAGGCCGAGCGGATAGTCCGACGACAGCGTAAGCCGCCCCATTTTGATGCGTCCGCGTTCGCGCGTCGGCGTGAGCAGTGTCAGCGTCAGCGCGGCACCGGCGCGGACGTCGCTTACGACCCGCGTGTCGCGGGCGAACACCGCCACTTCGCTCCGCGCGGTGGCGCCGCCCATCAGCTCGACGGAAAACGCGATCGGCTCGCCGGCAAATGTGTCGCCGGCCGCCAATGGCCGCACCTGGATGCCGGCCAGATTGCGAAATGTGTGGAGCAGCGCCGCCGACACGAGGCCGGACAGAAGAAACGTGATCACGAGCCCGAGCGAAAGCCCGTAATTGAGCGACGTGAGCAGCATCACGCCGAGCGTCAGGATCAGCGCAAAGCCGCGCCGCGACGGAAGAATGTAGATCCGCGAATGGCGGAGCACGACCGGGTCGCGGTCGGCGGGCGCCGTTCGGAACGCGCGCTGCCGCGTTCGTGCGAGCCAACCGTCGACCCCGGGGAGGGCGCGGATCGCGTTCATCGCCAAGCGATTACGGCAGCGCGACCGCGCGGATCATCGCCTGTGCTTCGATCGCGCCGGCGCGTGCGCCGCCGGCGAGACGATGTCCGGCGACCGCCGGAAATACAATTTGCAGATCCTCGGGCAGTGCCATCGTACGGCCGTTGATCAGCGCCATGGCTCGGGTTGCGGCGACGAGCATCAATCCGGCGCGGGGGCTCAAGCCGCGGCGCGCGCCGGCGTCGCCCTTCGCGCCCGCCAGATGTCCGCGCGACGCCGCAAGCAACGCCTGCACGTAATCGAAAAGCGCCGGCGCGACGTGAATGCGGGCCGCCTCGCGCTGCCATTCCGCCAGCGTCGCCGGATCGCATTGCGGCGGCAACTCGGCCAGTTGTGCACGGCGGTCACCGCCGGTCAGAAGCTCGCGCTCGGCGCCGACGTCGGGGTAGCCCAACTCGATGGCCGCGAGGAACCGGTCCAATTGCGATTCGGGCAGCGGGTACGCGCCGATCTGCTCGACCGGGTTTTGCGTCGCGATCACGAAAAACGGATCCGACAGCTTGCGCGTCACGCCGTCGATCGAGACTTGCCGCTCTTCCATCGCCTCGAGCAACGCGCTCTGCGTCTTGGGCGGCGCGCGGTTGATCTCGTCGGCCAGCACGACCGAATGAAATATTGGACCGGCATGGAAGCGGAACGCCTGTCCATGTTCGTCGAAGATCGACACGCCGAGCACATCGGCCGGCAGCAAATCGCTTGTGAACTGGATTCGCGCGTAGTTGAGGCCGAGCGTCATCGCCAGCGCCTGCGCCAGCGTCGACTTGCCGACGCCGGGAATGTCCTCGATCAGCAGGTGTCCGCGGGCGAGCAGGCAGGCGAGCGAAAGCTTGAGCGGCTCGCTCTTGCCAACGACGATGCGGGAGAGCTGCTGCAGTATCGCCGCAAGACGCTCGGCGGTCGGGACGTTGGATTGGGTCAGCGTGCGAACGGTCATGATATGGGGTCCAGATGCGCGGAGGAACGATCATCCGCACTGTAGCGTGCGGCGTGTCGACTCGTCATTATGGACGTGGCCGCGTTACACTCCGTTCAGCGGCCCAAAAGAGCCGTCCGGCCGGTAACACGTTCCGCGAGGTGTCCCGGAGGACGGCACGTCCATCGTCGTCGAGCAAATCGTGCCTACTGCGTACCTGACGCATCCGTCGTGCCTGCTGCACGAAATGGGACCGTACCACCCCGAGTGCCCGGAACGGCTCACTGCGATCGGGGATCGCCTGATCGCCGCCGGCATCGACGGTCACCTGCAGCATCACACGGCGCCTGCGGCGACGCGCGAGCAGATCACTCGCGTGCACGGCAAGCGCTATGTCGACGAGATCGAGCAAGCGAGTCCCGATAGCGGCCTTCATTTCATCGATCCCGACACGGCGCTCAATCCGCATTCGCTGGAGGCGGCGTTGCATGCCGCCGGCGCGGTCGTGAAGGCCGTCGATCTCGCGATGGCTGGCGAGTGCAAGACGGCGTTCTGCGCTGTGCGTCCGCCGGGGCATCACGCCGAACGGCGACGCGCGATGGGCTTCTGCGTGTTCAACAATGTCGCGGTCGGCGCGGCGCACGCGATGGCCGTGTATGGCCTGACGCGGGTCGCCATCGTCGATTTCGATGTCCATCACGGCAACGGCACCGAGGAAATCTTCACCGGCGATCATCGCGTGCTGATGGTATCGACGTTCCAGCATCCGCTGTATCCGTATTGCGGGATCGACAACGACGATCCGAAAATGGTCAACGTGCCGCTGTCGCCAGGCAGCGGCGGGGATGAGTTTCGCGCCGCGGTCGTCGACCGCTGGCTGCCGGCGCTCGAAGAGCATCGGCCGGAACTGATCCTGATCTCGGCCGGATTCGACGCGCACCGCGAAGATCCGCTCGCCAACCTCAAGCTCACCGAGGCCGACTACGCGTGGGTCACCCGCGAGATCGCGAAAGTGGCCGCAAAGCATGCGGAAGGGCGGATCGTGTCCTCGCTGGAAGGCGGCTACTCGCTGTCCGCGCTCGGCCGGAGCGCCGCCGAACATCTGCGCGAGCTCCTCGCCGCGTGAGATGGAACGGCGCCGGTTTCTCCGCACCTGTGCGCTGTTGGGCGGTGCCGCCGGACTCGCGCCGCATCCTGCCGCTTGGGCCGAAGCGACGCCGCGAAGTTACGCCAAGACGCGGCTGATCGACATTCACGGCGTGCCGATTCGCCTCGCCGATGTGGCGGTCGACACGAACTACGTGTTCCACTATCCCTACGCGGCGACGCCGTGCTTCCTGCTGAAGCTCCGCCGTCACATCGAGACGAACGCCGAGCTACGCCGCGTCGATGGCGCGACGTATGCATGGCAGGGCGGTGTCGGACCCGCGCGCAATGTGGTGGCGTTCTCGGCGATCTGCGCGCACAAGCTCGCGTACCCGACGCGCGACGTTTCGTTCATCCGCTTTCAGAAGGAGCGCTCGGCGACGTCGAACGGTAGCGTCATCCATTGCTGTGCCGATCATAGCGTCTACGACCCGGCAGATGGCGCGCGCGTGATGGCCGGACCGGCGCCGCAGCCGCTGGCGGCGATTCTTTTGGCGCACGACGGCGTCCGGGACGAGCTCTTCGCGCTCGGAACCGTGGGTCCCGAGCAATTCGACGCGTTCTTCGAGAAATACGACGTCAAACTTGCGCTCGAATACGGATCGGGCGGTCGCGCGCGCACACGGACGGCGGATACCGCGGTGGTGCGCGAGCTCGAAAGCTATTGCAAGACGACTATTCAATGCTAGGCGCCAACAGCAGCAGAGACAAGTTCATATGGATATTCGCGTAGATGATCTGACCAGCGCTGAAATTATCTGTTTGCTGCGCGAGCACTTGCAGAGTATGGCGTTGCATTCTCCCGCCGAGAGTGTTCATGCTCTCGATCTCGAGGCGCTGCGCAGCCCAGACATTACATTTTGGAGCGTATGGCAAGACGCTGAATTGATGGGTTGCGGCGCCATTAAGGAGCTTGATTCCCGTCATGGTGAGCTCAAGTCGATGCGCACCGCGCCCGGACCAGCCAC
>CATPAO010000398.1 GCA_955652025.1 Casimicrobiaceae bacterium | reverse complement strand
GGCAAGTACCGCGCGTACCTGTCGCCGCGCGCGATGGAGGAGATCGCGGGCCTCTTGTGCTGGGGCGGATTCTCCGGCCGCGCGCTCGCCACCAAGCAGAGCTCGCTCGGCCGACTGCAAAACGGCGAACGGCTCGATCCACGCGTTCATATCGCCGAAGACACCGAGTCCGGCGTCTCACCTGCGTTCCAGGCCGAGGGCTTCACGCGTCCCGGTCGCGTACCGCTGGTCGAATCGGGCGCGCTCGTCGGATCGCTGGTGTCGCCGCGGACCGCGCGTGAATTCGGACTCGATGCGAACGGCGCCAACAGCGAGGAGATGCCCGAAGCGTTGGCGCTTGCCGGCGGCGACCTCAAGGAACGCGACGCGTTGGCGGCGCTCGACACCGGGCTCGCGATCGGCAATCTCTGGTATCTCAATTACTCCGACCGGCCCGCGTGCCGCATGACGGGCATGACGCGTTTCGCGACGTTCTGGGTCGAGAACGGCAAGGTCGTCGCGCCGGTCGACGCGCTCCGCTTCGACGACACGGTTTACCGGATGCTCGGCAGCAATCTCGAAGCGCTGACGACCGAGACCGAGCTGCTGCTCGAGCCGAACACCTATGGCCAACGCGAATTGCGGAGTTCGAAGCTCCCCGGCGCGCTGGTGTCGGAGATGTCCTTTACGCTGTAGCCGACAGGGTTGGGGCGATGGCAGTGGAGTCGCGCAAGACACTTGCGTGGATCGCGAGCCGTCGGGCGCGTTAACCGGCGTCGCTCCCACCGACGCCGAGTTCAACGCGATCGACGGACGCGGCACGAGCGTCGCGCAAAGCACGCTTTTGCCTAACAATCAGGCGTGGTGCCAGCCTTTCGGGATCGAGGCCAATAGGCGCTGGGTGTAGGGCATCTTCGGATGCTTATAGATCTCGTCGGAGTTCGCGATCTCGATGATCTCGCCTTCGTTCATCACCATCACCTGGTCGGAGATGTATTTGACGACGGCGAGGTCGTGCGAAATGAAGATGTAGGACAGGTGGTACTCGTCCTGCAGGTCCTGCAGCAGGTTCAGCACCTGCGCCTGCACCGACACGTCGAGCGCCGACACCGACTCGTCGCAGATCAGGATGTCGGGCTTCATCGTCAGGCAGCGCGCCACCGCGATCCGCTGCCGCTGGCCGCCCGAGAATTCGTGCGGATATTTGTAGAACGACACCTCCGGCAAACCGACCTTGTGCAGGAGCTCGAACGCGAGATCGGTGCGATCCTGCGCGCCGGTGCCGATGCCGTGAATCTCCATCGGTTCGGTCAGTATCTGGCCGATGGTGAAGCGCGGATTGAGCGACGCGTAGGGATTCTGGAAGATGATCTGGATCCGACGCTTGTATTCCATGAACTGGCGCGGCGAAAGCGACAGGAGGTCGCGGCCCTCGAAGATCGCTTCGCCGGTCGTCGCTTCGTGCAATCGCATCAGCGTCAGGCCGACCGTCGTCTTCCCCGAGCCGGACTCGCCGACCAGGCCCAACGTCTTGCCTTTCGGCAACTTGAATGACACGTCCTTGACAGCCTTGAACTCGCGCTTGCCGAACAGCCCCTCGCGCGAATAAAAGCTCTTGCCCAGGTTGTTGACGGTGAGCACGATTTGGTCGCTCGGACGAACGCCGCGTTTGCGGTCGGGCTGATCGACGGCCGCGCGCGGGTTGCCGCTCATGAAATCATCGATAACGGGCAACCGCGCCGGGCGGCGCTCGAGTTGGGGCCGACACTTGAGCAACGCCTTGGTGTACGCGTCTTGCGGGTCTTCGAATACCTGCTTCGCCGCGCCCTGCTCTCTGATCTCGCCGTTGCGCATCACGGCGACGTAGTCGGCGATCTCGCCCACCACCGCGAGGTCGTGCGTGATGAACAGCACCGACATCTGATGTTTCTTTTGCAGCTCCGCGATCAGGTCGAGGATCTGCTTTTGGATCGTCACGTCGAGCGCCGTCGTCGGCTCGTCGGCGATCAGGAGCTTGGGCTCGCAGGCGATGGCCATCGCGATCATCACCCGCTGCTGCTGGCCACCGGAAAGCTGCGACGGATAGGCGTCGATGCGCCGCCGCGGCTCGGGAATGCCGACCTCCGTCAACAACGCGATCGAGCGCGCCCGCGCCTTCCGCCCGGACAATCCCATGTGCAGCCTGAGCACTTCCTCGAGCTGGTACCCGACGGTGAACACTGGGTTCAGCGACGTCATCGGTTCCTGGAAGATCATCGAGATGTCGGCGCCGCGCAGGTTACGCATCTCCCGCTGCGACAGTCCCACCAAGTTGCGGCCGTTGTAGCGGATCTCGCTTTGCGGATCGACGATCGAATTTTCGGGCGGCAAGAGGCCCAGGATCGCGAGCGAGGTGACCGACTTCCCCGATCCCGATTCGCCCACCAGTGCGATCGTGCTGTTCGCCGGGATGTCGAACGAGATGCCCTTCACGGCGTCGAACGTCGTGTGCTTGTCGAGGCGAAACGACACGCGCAGATTGCGTACGCTGACCAACGGTTCCATCGTCATCCTTCTTTCGGTCAGTGACCCAACCGGCCCTTCAGTTTCGGATCGAGCGCATCGCGAAGCGCATCGGTGAACAGGCTGAACGCGGTCACGAGGATCGCCATCGCCGTTGCCGCCGCAACGAGCTGCCACCACTTGCCGAGGATCAGCTCGTTTTGCGCCTCGTTCAGCATCGAGCCCCACGACACGACGTCGACCGGTACGCCGAAGCCCAAGAAGGACAAAATGACCTCCGACTTGATGAACGCGACGACCAGGATCGACATCTGCACGAGCACGACGTGCGACACGTTCGGAAAGATGTGGAGGAACATGCGGCGCGCGTTGGAGGCGCCGAGCGCATCGGCCGCCTGCACGTATTCGCGCGCCTTGTGCTTCAGATACTCGGCGCGCAGCAAGCGGAACGTGCCGGTCCAGCCGGTGAGACCGAGGATCAGGATGATCGTGAGCATGCCCTTTTGCTGCAGCACGGCGGCAACGGCGAGAATCAAAAGAAGGAACGGGATCGCGCTGAAGATGCTGTAGAACCAGTTGAAGAAATCGTCGACCCACTTGCCATAGTAGCCGGCGATCGCCCCGAACACGGTGCCGAGAAACGTCGCCAGGATCGCGGAAGCGATGCCGACGAAGATCGACGTCTCGGAGCCCTTGATGGTTTTCTTCAGGATGTCGCGGCCCCACTTGTCGCCGCCGAACGGCAGCGTCGCTGCGCGCGTGTCGACGACCGCTGCGTCGGGGTGCGCCGCCTTGCCGGCGCGGATGTCAGCCATGACGTCTGCGAGCGGGTCGACAGATTTCTCCTCTTCAGCCGGTTGAACCGGCTCTCGAGGCGTGGTCTTGCCCGCCTTTAACTCTGCGATGACATCGCCGATCGGATCGACGACCGACGACTTGTATTCGGACGCCGGCGGCTCGGCAGTCGCCGGCCCCGCGGGGGCGGCGGGCGTGCCCGCCTCGGTATCGGCACCGATGAAGGACGGCGCCGCGTAGTTGACGCCGACTTCCTTCGACCAGTCGCGCGCGATCAACCCGAAGCCGGAAAGAATCATCATTAGTACGAACGCGGCGACGATGGCTAACGAAAACATGCCGACGTAATCGGTCTTGAGCCGCCGCCAGGCGAGCGTCCACAGCCCGGGTGAGACGGTGTGCGGGATCTCGCGCGGCGCGAGCGCCGGGCCCTTGAGCGGAACGTCGTGGGGCATCGCCGCCTCCTATTTGAGCTGGACCCGCGGGTCGACGGCCTTGTAGGTCAGGTCGGCCAGCAAGTTGGTGGCGATAGTCGCGAAGGCGACGTATACGGTGATCGCCTTGATCACCGGAAAGTCCGAGCGCTCGACGGCCAGGATCACCTCGCGACCGATGCCGGGAATCGAGAAAAAACGTTCGATCAGGAACGAGCCCAGCAAGAGTCCGGGAAGCTCGGACATCAAAAACGTAATGATCGGAATCGACGCATTGCGCAGCACGTGTATCCACATGATGCGATTTTCGGAGACGCCCTTCGCCCGCGCGGTTCGCACGTAGTCCTGGTTGATCTCGTCGAGCACGAACGTCCGGTACAGCCGCAGGTTCGGCGCGATGCTGACGACGAGCCCGATCAGGATGGGCAAGAGCGAGTACCGGAAAAGGTTTTCGCTCAGGCTGTCGCCCCAGCCCTGCACCGGGAACCAGCCGAGCTTGTAGGCGAAGAAATACTGGAAGACGATGATGTAGACGAGAATCGAGATCGACAGTCCCACCGTGCAGACGATCATCACCAGGCGATCGGTCAGCGAGCCGCGCACGTACGCGACGGCGAGTGCCAAGCCAATCGCGATCAGCGTCGAGGAAATCAGCAGCGGGACCAACACGGTCAGCGACGGACCGAGCCGCGTCGCGAGGATGTGCGACACGCGCTCGTTGGTGCTCCAGCTCGCGCCGAAATCGGCGGTGAGGATCTGCTTGATGAAGATCCAGAGCTGCACGTAGTACGGCTGGTCGACGCCGAGCTGCCGGCGAATGTTGTCGATCTGCTCCTGGTTCGAAATCTTGCCCGCCAGCACGTACGCCGGATCGCCGCCGACGGTGTTGAACAGGAGGAACACGAGCAGCACGACCCCGAGCATCGTCGGGAGCATCTGCCACACCCGTCTGATGATATAGGCGGACATCTTTCTCTCGCCTTCCCCGCGATGTTCGCGCGGAAACGGTTACGGCCGGCGGCGCCGCGGATCTGTCGCGCGCTCGCACGTGCCACGATTGCACTTGCCCCGGGCGCCGCAACCGGCTCTTGTGGAATCCGGCCGCGGTCCGGTGCATCGGCGGTCCCGTCCCGGCAATCTCCGGGCGGCGCGCCTTTGTTTTGGCTCTTCAGTCAAAACTAACTGCGCTGCTGCTACCTCTACCTCCACCTCCTCCTATTGTCCTTGCGGGTCGCGGGGCCAGCACCCGGGCCGGCGCATTGTAGCCCCGACCGCACCGCGTCATGGGGCTTTCGTCCCCTCCACGTCGATGTACTTCCACTCCGAATGCAGAATCGGATGCTTCTTGAAGCCCAGCACGCGCGGCTGCATCAGCATGTTGCGGTAGCGCGAGATGTTGAGGCGCCATGGGGCGTACGCCTCGATCAGCTTCGCCATCTCGTGGTAGATCCGGTTGCGCTCCGGCGAGTCCGGCATCCGGATCGATTGCTCGTACAACTTGTCGTATTCAGGAATCTTCGCGCACGCGTTGTTGTTCTGGCCGATGTTCTTGCCGTAGAGCAGCTGCATGAAGTTGTCGGCGTCCGGATAATCGGCGATCCACGAGGCGGTGCGCATCATCAGCTTGCATTGGCGCTCCAGCTTGAGGAGCTCGGGAAACTTGTCCTTCTTCACTTCCATCCGGATCGCGATTGAATCGAGCGATTTCTTCCACATCTCGTCCTGCTGGCGGCCGAGCGTATCGGGCCGCGATGCGTAGACGATCGTGAGCGGCTTGCCATCCGGCCGCGTCCGCCAACCGTCCGCGCCCTTCTTGTAGCCGAAGCGGTCGAGGAGCGCGTTGGCCGCCGCCGGATCGTATCGGACGCTGCTCTTGTACGCCGGGTCGTAGCCGACCACGCCCGGCGGAATCGGAAATTCGGCTTCGATCGCCTGGCCGTTGCGGATCACGCGGATCTCTTCGGCGGTGTTGTACGACATCGCCATCGCGCGGCGCAGCGCGATGTTCTCCTTCTCGAGTCCGCCGACGACCGGGTCCTGCAGATTCCAGTATGCGTACGAGATTTCGGGGTCGACGATGCGCGAAAGCTTGACGCCCTTCATCGCCAGATCAGGACGCAGCTTGTCGCCGTCCATCACGTTCGGCGCCAGCGGGCCCTCCATGTTCATCAGGTCGATCTCGCCATTCTGGAACGCGAGCAGCCGCGCCTGGTCCTCCTCGATGATGCTGACCTCGATGCGGCCGACTTGCGGCATCTTCTTGCCCTTCATCTCCGCGATCAGCTTCACGTCGACTGGATCGTTCGACTTGAAATCCCAGGTAAGACCGCGGAAATCGGGATTCGCCTCGAGGACGATCTTCGAGCTCCGCACCCATTCTTTCAGGATGTAGGGGCCGGTGCCGATGGGATTGCTCATCGCGCGGCCGGCTTCATCGGCGTACGAAGTGATGACCTCGTGCGCGACCGCGGAGGTCGGTTCGTGCGCGAGGACATACGGCAGGTTGTAGTCGGTGTCGTTCAACCGGATGCGCAGCGTGTAGCGGTCGGGCGTCTCAAGTCCGGCGATCTTCGCCGCATAGTCGAACTTGCCGGATTTTTTCGCCGCTTCCGCAAGTGCGTCGAGGCCGACGATCTTGCCTTCGACCAGCCACGCCCACGGCGAATGCACCCGCGGATCGATCAGGCGTTTGAGCGAGTACGCGTAATCCTCCGCGATGAGCTCGCGCTTCTTGCCCTTGAACGCCGGATCGGGCGTGAAATAGATGCCCTTGCGGAGCTTGATCGTATACGTCTTGCCGTCGTCGGTGATGGCGGGCATCGCCTCGGCGGTGAGCGGAACGACCTTCGCCGGCCGCGCCAGATAGTCGTACGTGAGCAGCGTCTCGAAGACCGCCTGCTCGATCGTGCCCGAGTAGAGATCCTGCGCCGCCGCCGGATCGAATCCCGTTTCGGCGGCCGGGAACACGTGCCGGATTACCTTGCTCATGTCGGCGCTGCCCGCGGCGGCCACCGGCGCGGCCCACATCGCCGTGGCTGTGACGAGCGCGAGCGAAAAGCGGAATCTGTGCGAACGGGTCATGGCGCAATCGGTTGCAGAATCAGTCGCCGCGGCCGCCGGGCGGCTCGACGTCCATGTAGATGAACTCGGCCTGGAGGATCGGATGCTTCTTGTAGCCCTTCACCCACGGCCAGATCATTTGATCGCGCTCGCGCGAGACCTCCAAGATCCATGCAGCGTCGACTTCCATCTGCCGCGACATGTCGAGAAATAGCAGCGCCCGCTCGGGCGAGTCCGGCGGCAGCGTGCGCGACTTCAAGTACATCGCGTCGAACGCCTTCGATTCGTAGCAGCCGTTGTTGCTCTGGCCCGTGTTCGGACCGTAAAGGAGCTGCATGAAATTGTCGCCGTCGGGGTAGTCGGCGGACCACGCCGCGCCCCACATCATCAGCTGGCAGGCCTTCGCCTGTTTCAAATGATCGGCGAATTTTCCGATATCGAAAACGATCTGGATGCCGATCGCGTCCATCGATTTCTTCCACAACTCATTCGATTCGCGATTGACCCCCGAGCTTTCGGTCGCCTGCCGCAGAATGAGCGGCTTGCCGTCGGGCAACGTCCGATAACCGTCGGCGCCCTTCTTGTAGCCGAAATAATCGAGCAGCTTGTTGGCGAGCACCGGATCGTATTGGTTGATGCTCCGATACCGCGGATCGTAGCCGACCAAGCCCGGCGGAATCGGCATCTGCGCCTGCACCGCCTGGTATTTGCGGATGACGCGAATTTCCTGTTCCAGGTTGTAGCCCCAGGCGATCGCACGGCGGAGCGCGATCTTTTCCTTGGTGAAGCCGCCAATGATCGGATCGCGCGTGTTCAGGAACGTGTAGACGATGTCGGGGTCGATCGTCTGGAAGATCGAGACGCCTTTCGCCGGCCAATCCGCCTTTATCTTGTTGTCGCCGTCAAACACTTGGGGCCGAAAGGTTCCTGGCAAGTTCAGAAGGTCGACTTCCTTCTGGCTGAACGCGAGCCAGCGCGATTGCTCTTCCTCGATAATGCTGATCTCGACGCGACCGATCTGCGGCATCTTCTTGCCGCGCATCGCCTTGGCGACCCGCGCATCCCACGGATCGGCGGTCGGCTCGAAGTCCCAGACGAAACCGCGGTAGTCCGGATTCGTCTCGAGAATAATTTTTGCTGCGCGCTTCCATTCCTTGAGCATGTACGGCCCGGTGCCGACCGGGTGCGCTTGCACGTCGTCGCCGTACGCCTCGACGACCTCGCGCGCCACTGCGCCGAACGGCACGTGCGCCATCGTATAGAGGAAGAGGTAATCGGGCGACGTGAGCTTGAGTCGCAGCGTGTATTTGTCGAGCGCCACCATCCCCGGGATCGTTTTCGCGTAGTCGAACGTGCCGGACTTCCTTGCCGCTTCGATCTGCGCGTCCAGGCCCTCGATCTTGCCTTCGACCATCCATGCCCACGGCGAGCGATTCTTCGGATCGGCGAACCGCTTGAACGAGTAAACGAAATCCTCGGCGGTCAGTTCGCGCTTTTGGCCTTTGAACGCCGGGTCGGGCGTGAAGTAGATGCCGCGGCGGATCTTGAACAGGTAGGTGCGCCCGTTGTCGCTGATCTCGGGCATCGTTTCGGCCGCCATCGGCACCAGCTTGGTCGGCCGCGCGAGGTAGTCGTACGTCAGCAGGCGGTCGAATATCGCCTCGTTGACTACGTTCGAGTAGAGATCGGACACCCGGACCGGGTCGAAGCCGGTCTCCTGCGCCGGGAAGACGATTCGCAGCAGCTTGGCGGAATCGGCGGCAACGGCGGCGCACGCGGCAAGAAGCCCGACGATGCCAATCAACGCCCGAATGCCGCGATACATCGTCACCCCGAAAAAATAAAAGCCGCGAAATGTACCATATCCGGCGCTCCTTGCCACGGCTTGGCGACCGGCGTTTGACTGCCGGTCGCGGGTCGCCGTTCACCTTATAGATTACGCGCGATTCCGGTCGGGTGGCTTGACCGCAAAATGCGGTAAGTTTCGCCCATGAAGCCTCCCTACTGGGACACGGCGACCCGGGTGCTGTCCTCGCGCGACCCCGTGTTGCGCCGGTTGATCGCGGAATTCCCCGACATCCATCTGACCCGCCGCGGCGACGCGTTCACGACACTCGCCCGCGCGATCGTCGGCCAGCAGATTTCCGTGAAAGCGGCGCAAACGATCTGGGGGCGCTTGGTGCGGGCGGTGCGCGGCAGCGGGGAGCCGATCCGGCTCGATCCGCAGCGGGTCGGCCGGACGCAGCGGAGGACACTACGCGCCGTCGGATTGTCGGAACGGAAGGCCGATTACGTGCGCGACCTGGCGCGCCATTTCGTTTCGGGCAAGCTCGATCCGGCCGCCTGGCCCGGGCAGGACGACGAAGAACTGATCGTCGCGTTGACCGACGTCAAGGGCATCGGGCGCTGGACCGCCGAAATGTTCCTGATGTTCCACGAGCTCCGGCCCGATGTGCTGCCGGTCGACGATATCGGCCTGCAAAAGGCGGTGGCCGTGCACTATCTCGACGGAGTGCGCCCGAGCGTCGTGACGATCCGCGAACTGGCCGTCGGCTGGCAGCCCTATCGCAGCGTCGCGACGTGGTATCTGTGGCGATCGCTCGATCCGATCCCGGTGGAGTATTAACAGAATCGGGCCAAAGTTTCGCCCGCTACGCAGCCAGGACGCCGTCGACCAAATGCAGCGTCCGGTCGGTGCGCGCGGCAAGATCGGGATCGTGCGTGACGATGACGAGCGACGTACCGATCGCGCGGTTCAGCTCCAGCATCAAATCGAACACGTGCGCCGCGGTCTTGCGATCGAGATTGCCGGTCGGCTCGTCGGCCAGCACGCAGCGCGGCTCGGTCACGAGCGCACGCGCCAGCGCAACCCGCTGACGTTCGCCGCCGGACAACTCGCCCGGCAAATGACGGACGCGATGGCTGAGACCCACGCGTTCGAGCATCGTGTTCGCTTGCGCCTCTGCGTCGGCCGTTGAAAGACGTCGAATCACGAGCGGCATCGCGACGTTCTCGAGCGCGGTGAATTCCGGCAACAAATGGTGGAACTGGTAGATGAATCCCAGTGCGCGGTTGCGCACTCGCCCGCGCTCGGCCTCGGTCAGCGAAACGAACGGCGCGCCCTCGATCATCACTTCGCCGCCCGACGGAAGGTCGAGCCCGCCCAACAGGTGCAACAGCGTGCTCTTGCCCGACCCCGACGCGCCGACGACGGCGACGCGCTCGCCCACCCCGACGTCCAGATCGATGCCTAAAAGCACCGGAACGTCGAGCGGGCCGGTCCGATAGGTCTTCTTGAGGCCGCGACACGCGAGCACCGGCACGCGCGCCGCAGCGACCGCCTCACTCATAGCGGAGCGCCTCGGCCGGGTTGACGCGCGCGGCGCGCCAGCTCGGATAGATCGTCGCGAGAAGTGCGAGCAGTAGCGCCACGGCGGCGACGGTGACCACGTCGCCACGCTGCAGGTCCGACGGCAGATCGCTGATGTAGTAGACGCTCTTGTCGAGGAACTGGACGCTGAACACGCGCTCGATCGCCGGAACGATCGTCTCAATGTTGAGCGCGGTCAGCACGCCGGTGACAACGCCGATCAACGTGCCGATCGTGCCGATCAGCATCCCCTGGATCATGAACACCGACAGGATCGACCGCGGCGTCGCGCCCAGCGTGCGCAGGATCGCGATGTCGGCCTTCTTGTCGGTCACGACCATCACCTGCGCCGACACGATGTTGAACGCCGCCACCGCGACGATCAGCGTCAGGATGATGAACATCATCCGCTTCTCGATCGCCACCGCGCGAAAGAAATTCGCGTGGCTCTGCGTCCAATCGCGAATTTCCGCGTCGGCCGGTATCACCGACAGGAGCTCGGATGCGACTTTCGGCGCCGCGAACATGTCGTCGAGCTTCACCCGCACGCCGGTGGCGTTCTCGAGACGATAGAGTTTTTCGGCGTCCTCGATGTTGACGAGCGCGAGCCCGCCGTCGAACTCGGCCATGTTGATCTCGAAGATACCGGCGACCTTGAACGTCTTCATTCGCGGCAGCATGCCGGCGGGCGTCACGACCCCTTGCGGCGTGATGGCGACCACCGCGTCGCCGACGCGCACGCCCAACATGCGCGCGAGCTCGGATCCGAGCACCATGTTGTAGCTTCCCGGCGCGAGTGCCGTCAGCTTCCCCCGCCGCATGTGCGTGCCGAAATCGGCGACCGTGTCCTCCTGCGCCGGGTCGATGCCACGAATCAGCGTGCCGCGATTCGTGTCGCCGACCGAAAGCATGGCCTGCCCGACCGCATACGGCGCCGTGGCGACGACATGCGGATTGCGCCGCACGATATCGGCCACCGCCGCCGGGTCCTTCAGTTCGGGAAAGCCGCGTATTTCGAGGTGCGACACGACGCTCAAGATGCGATTGCGCAACTCGAGCTGGAATCCGTTCATCACCGACAGCACGACGATCAGGGCCCAAACGCCCAGCGCAATGCCCGCCATCGACGACAGCGCGATGAACGAGATGAAGGCATTGCGCCCCGAGCCCTTGCGGGCGCGCGTGTAGCGCAGGCCAACCGCCAGTTCGTAAGGCGACACGGGATTTGCGTCGTCGGCGTCGCCGTTCCGTCAGGCGACCCAGTCGACGGCGCGGCGGCCGGTGACGAGCACGCTGACGATGGCCTTCGCGTCCAAATGCAACGGATGCGCCTGATAGGCGTCGAGCGCCGCGCGATCGACAAACTCGGAATACAGGACCACGTCGTCGGCTTGCGGATCGTAGCCGATGTCGACGCCGACCTCGATTTTTAAGAGGCCGGGAATGTGGCCCCGCAACGCCTCGAGCGCTCGCTTCACGGCGACGGCGTGCGCGACCTTTTGTGCCGGGTCCTTGATCTTCCAGACGACGACGTGCTTGATCATCGATGCAAAGGGCAGACGCGTGGTCCGCGTACGAAAAACACCGAGGGATTATCGCATGCTAGAGTGGATCGCTGCCGGCGCTCTCCGATCGTCGTCACGTCGCGCGGCGTTCATTCGACATGACTTCCACGTTGGTCGTTCCCGGCCTGCTCATACGCGCGGCGGAAACGCTTGCGGCGATGCCGGCGTTCCGCGCGTTGGCGCGATTCGCGGCGCAGCCTTTCGCAACGCGCGACGGCCTCGCCGCGGCGGTCGTCGCGGCGATGTCGCTGCCGCGCGAAACGCCGGTCGCGCCCTTGTCCGCACTGGGTGCCGGCATGGAACCCGGCACCCATTACGTGCTCGCGGCGACGCCGGTCACCTTGGTCGCCGGGCGCGACGACGTGCTGCTTGCGGGGCGCATCGACGATCTCGATCACGACGACGCGGTCACGCTGATCGCGCTTTTGAATCGCCACTTCGCCACCGATGCGATCATCTTCGCGGCGCCGCGTCCGTCGACGTGGTTCGTGCACGCCGCCACGACGCCGGTGATCGACACCTCGCCGCTCGACGCCGTGATGGGGCGCGCGATCTACCGCCATTTGCCGCGCGGCGCGGAGGCAAAAAAATGGCAGCGGTGGCAGGATGAAATCCAGATGCTGCTGCACGATCATCCGGTGAATCAGGCGCGGGAGACGCAAGGCCTTGCACCGGTCACCGGCGTCTGGCTCTGGGGCGGCGGCCGGTTGGCGGAAGCGGCCGCATCTCCCGCGTGGCACGCGTTTGCCGCGTCCGGAGAACCGGGCGATCTGGTGCGCGGTGTAGCACTTCGCGCCGGCCAAGCGGCCGATACGCCGCCGCTCGATTTTTCGGCCACGATGTCGCGCATGGAATCCAACGTCGACGTCGTCGTGTCGCTCGCGCCATGCAACGATGACGACGACGCGCGACGATTCGCGACCGCTTGGCTGCAACCGGCAATCGCGGCGCTCGAAGATGGCGTCATCGATGCACTGCAACTCGTGGCCGATGGTCGCGGCGCGGCCGTGACGTGGCGCGCGGAGCGGCCGTCGCGGTTCGCGCGACTCGCCTCGCGCTGGCGCGCGCCCGGTTTTTCGGTTCCGGCCGCGGACGAAGAATGACGATACCGATCGTTCGTCGCCACGTCCCGGCCGGCGCGAGCGCGTTGCTGGCCGCCGGGTTTCCGCCCGTGCTTGCCCGCGTGTACGCCGCACGGGGCATCGTCTCGCCCGATGAGCTCGATCACCGCGCGGCCGCGCTGCCCGGCTACGCGTCGCTCGCGAATATCGATGTGGCCACCGAGCGGCTGGCGCGTGCGATCGCCGTACGCGAACCGATCATCATCGTCGCCGACTACGACGCCGACGGCGCCACCGCGTGCGCCGTTGGCGTCCGCGGACTTCGCGCGATGGGCGCCGTTGTCGACTTCATCGTGCCGAACCGGTTCGAATACGGGTACGGACTGACGCCCGAGATCGTGGCGCTCGCGGCGGAACGTGGGCCGCGCCTTATCGTCACCGTCGACAACGGCATCGCCAGCATCGACGGCGTCGCCGCGGCGAACGCACGCGGCATCGACGTGCTGATCACCGACCATCACTTGCCCGGCGCCGTGCTGCCGGACGCCGCGATCATCGTCAATCCAAACCAGGTTGGATGCCCGTTCCCGTCGAAGCACATCGCCGGCGTCGGCGTGATGTTTTTCGTCCTCGTCGCGTTGCGCGCTCGGTTGCGCGCAACAGGCGCGTTCGCGACCGCGCCCGAGCCCAATCTGGGCGCGCTGCTCGACCTGGTTGCGCTTGGCACGGTCGCCGACGTCGTTCGTCTCGACCACGCGAACCGTATCCTGGTCGAGCAAGGGCTTCTCCGGATCCGCAACGGGCGCGCGCAGCCCGGGCTCGCCGCGCTGTTCGCCGCCGCCGGGCGGGAGATGGCGCGCGCGACATCGTACGACCTCGGATTTGTCGCCGGTCCGCGGTTGAACGCCGCCGGCCGGCTCGCCGACATGTCGATCGGCATCCGCTGCTTGTTGGCGGACTCCGAAGCGGAAGCCGCACCGCTCGCTCAGGAGCTCGACCGGCTGAATCGCGAACGGCGCGACGTCGAGGGCGCGATGCAGGAGGAGGCGCTGGCCGATCTCGACGCCGCCGCGGCGCCGGCCGACCGTTTCACGCTGTGCCTGTTCCGGCCCGAGTGGCACCAGGGCGTCGTCGGCATCGTGGCGTCGCGGTTGAAGGACCGCTATCACCGTCCCGCGATCGTTTTCGCGCGCGCGGCCAACGGCGAGTTGCGGGGCTCGGGCCGCTCGATCGGCGGTTTCCATCTGCGCGACGCGCTGGATACCGTGACCAAGCGGGCACCGGGCATCATCCAGCGCTTCGGCGGGCACGCGTTCGCGGCGGGCCTGACGATCGAGGAATCGGCGTTGCCGGATTTCTCCGCCGCGTTCGAAGAGATCGCGCGTGCCCTGCTCACACCCGCCCACCTCCGTCGCGCGGTCGAAACCGACGGTCCCTTGGGCTCCGGGGAGTTGACATTCGACCTGGCGCGAACGCTGGGCGACCGCGTCTGGGGCCACGGCTTTGCGGCGCCGACCTTCGACGACCGATTCGCCGTCTCCGCGCAGCGCGTCGTCGGCGACAAGCATTTGAAGCTTTCGCTCGAGAGGGGGGGCGAGCGATTCGACGCGATCGCGTTCAATCAGACGGGGCTGTTGCCGGCGCGCATCCACGCCGCCTACCGGCCGGACGTCAACGAGTGGAACGGTCTGCAATCACTGCAGCTCGTTATCGAGCATTGGAATCCCGCCGACTGACGCGGTGCCCCGTTTCGCGGCACGACGCCGCGCAATGGTGCACAACGCGCCGCCAGCGAGCGCCCACTCCGGTTGGCTTCGCCGTGGTGCGCGATCATGATACGGTATACCTAAATCATTGTTTTAACATAATTTTGCGCGTCGCACACACTCTCGGCCGGCGACGGCTCTAAGCGCGCAAAAGGCTTGTGCACCGCAATAATTACAGATAGATTACGAGGGTTTAGCTGCGTCGAACGGGTTTTGCGCGCAGCTTTTGTGCAGACGGGGAGCTCATTTCATGCGTTTGGTTGGCAAAGTCTCGATCATTACCGGCGCGGGACAGGGTATCGGGCGCGCAACCGCACTCAAGTTCGCGTCCGAAGGTGCCAAGGTCGCGGTCTGCGACATCAATCTCGAGTCCGTCAACGAAACGATGCAGGCGGTCGAGGCGGACGGCGGCGACGCGGTGGCGTTCCGTGTCGACGTGACCGACAAGGAAAGCATCGCCCACATGGTCGACGGCGTGATGGCCAAATGGGGGCGCATCGACACGCTGGTCAACAACGCCGGCATCGTGGAGGACGCGCAATTCAAGAAAATGACCGACGAGCAGTTCGAGCGCGTCATCGACGTCAACCTGAAAGGCGTCTACAACTGCACGAAGGCCGTGGTCGACATCATGCTGGAGCAAAACTCGGGCGTTATCCTGAATGCCTCGTCGATCGTCGGCCTCTACGGCAACTTCGGCCAGACCAATTACGCCGCGACGAAGTTCGGCGTCATCGGGATGATGAAGACATGGGCGCGCGAGCTGGGTCGCAAGGGCATTCGCGCCAATGCGATCTGTCCCGGATTCATCGAGACGCCGATCCTCGCGACCATCCCCGACAAAGTCATCAAGATGATGGAAGAGAAGGTGCCGATGGGCCGCTTGGGCAAACCCGAGGAAATCGCCAACGCCTACGCGTGGCTCGCGTCCGACGAGGCGTCTTACATCAACGGCGCCGTGATCGAGGTCTCGGGCGGCTGCACAATCTAGCTCTGCCGGGCCAAAGTTTCGGTCGCGGCTGTCGCCGCTGCCACGATACTTTGGCCCGAAACGGGTTCCCGCGATCGGCTTGAGGCGGCTTGGCGCCGATCGCGTAGCAAGTGCCGCAAGCGAATCCCAGCGACTGCCGGCGCGAGGAGCTGTCCGCTCGTCGGCCCACCGCTCAATCATCCGGCCGCCGGGTTGAGAGCGGCGCCCGCCGCGGGTTAGCATTCCGCTGTCATGCCACGGAAAAATCCCATGTCCGCTCGCCTCCTGCTTTCGATCGCCGCGGTCGCGGCGATGGCCGCAGCCCCCGCACGCGCCGAGATGATCGGCGGCAATCCGGGGCCGCAATACAATTACGTCTGCCCCAACGCCGACGGCAAAGGCGCGCTCGACTGCTATTTCGACGCCGTCGCGCACCTGTACACGATGTGCAAGCATGTGAAGGCGATCGAGATCATCGAGTTCGGCTACGAAAAAGCCGACGAGGGCGTCAATGGCGCCAAGAGCGGTTACTGCCTCGACAAGCAAAAGCTCAACATCACGCGTCCCTACCAGGCCGCGCTCCGCGAGGCCGCCGTCTCGCGCCAGGCGGTCGAGGGCATACGAAGCCTGCAGGAGTATTGGCTTCAGTCGCTCGGCGGACTCAAATGGCATCAAGGCGAATCCGACGCCGAGTACAAGATACGCATCGCGCGGCCCTACGACGATTTCCGCGAGCGGATCGAGGGTATCCGCAAGATCGTGGAGCTCGTCCAGGAAAACACGACGCCCGCGCCAAAGCCCGTCCGTGCCGATAAGAAGCGCCGCTGATATTGCCGCAATGCCGCCGGCGGACATCGTTGCCATGCCCGATGCGGACGCAATCGATCGTGTCGAAGGCGCCCGCGCCCGGGAGGGTGGGGATGTCGACGCCGCACTCGCGTCGATCTTCGACGTGGGCGGACTGCTCTCGCGTGCGCTGCCCGGCTTCCGCTTCCGGCCGCAACAGCTCGCCATGGCGCAGGCCGTGGCCGACGCGATCGCCGCGCGTGCGCAACTCGTCGCCGAAGCGGGGACCGGCACCGGCAAGACGTTCGCGTATCTCGTCCCCGCGCTGCTCTACGGCGGCAAGGTCATCGTGTCGACCGGCACGAAAACGCTGCAGGACCAGCTCTACGAGCGCGACATTCCACTGTTGCGAGATGCGCTCGAGGTGCCGGTGACGATCGCGGTGTTGAAAGGGCGCGCCAACTACGTTTGCCATCACCATCTCGAGCGGGCGTCGCACGAAGACCGCCTGCCGTCGCGCGACGACGCGCGGCATCTCAAAAAAATCATCGCGTTCGCCAGGGCAACCGAACGCGGCGATCGTGCCGAGTTGGCCGACGTGCCGGAGCATGCGTCGATCTGGCCGCTGGTCACGTCGACGCGCGACAACTGTCTCGGCGCGAATTGCGCGTTCCACAAGGACTGCTTCGTGCTGAAGGCGCGCAAGGATGCGCTCGACGCCGACGTCGTCGTCGTCAACCACCATCTGTTCTTTGCCGACGTGATGTTGCGCGACGAAGGGCTGGCCGAGCTGCTGCCAGCCTGCAATACCGTGATCCTCGACGAGGCGCACCAGCTGCCCGACACGGCGACATTGTTCTTCGGCGAACAAACGACGGCCGGACAGCTTGCGGAGCTCGCGCGCGACGCCGAGATTGCCGCGCGGACTGCGGCCCGCGACGTCCCCGCGCTGCCGGACGCGGCCGCCGACCTGATGCCGGCGGTACGCAAGCTGCGTCTGGCCGCAGGCGAAATCTCCGGCAAGTTCACACAAGACGCCATCGCCGCGCGACCCGGCTTTACCGACGCGCTCTCCGAGCTCGCCGCCGCGCTCGACCGACTCGCCGCCGAAATGCAGCACTTCGCCGAACGAAGCGAAGATCTGGCCTCCATCGCACGTCGCGCCGACGAAGCCGCGGCGCGATTGGCGCGTTGGGAGGGAGGGCTCACCGGCACCCCGACCGACGATGGCGCCGATTGGATCCGCTGGATCGACATAACGCCGCAGAGCTGGCAACTGCAGTCGTCGCCGCTGTCGATCGCCGACATTTTCCGCCGCCAGGTCGAAGCGACCGCGCGGGCATGGATTTTCACCTCCGCAACGCTCGCGCTGGGCCGCGATTTCTCGCATTACACGCAGGAGCTCGGCCTCGTCGACGCAGAGACCGGATGCTGGGACAGTCCGTTCGACTACGCGACGCAAGGGTTGCTCTATGTGCCGCGCGACCTACCGCCGCCGAACACGCGCGAGCACACCGACGCCGTCGTCGACGCCGCGCTGCCCGTCATCAAAGCCGCGGGCGGACGCGCGTTCCTGCTGTTCACGACGCTTCGCGCGCTGAACGCGGCACGCGAGCGCCTCACCGACGCGTTCGCGCGCGAGGGGCTCGATTTTCCGCTGCTCGTCCAAGGCGACGGCTCGAAAACCGAGCTCCTGATGCGCTTTCGCGCGCTACGCAATGCGGTGTTGCTCGGCAGCGCGAGTTTTTGGGAAGGCGTCGACGTTCCCGGCGACGCGCTGTCGCTCGTCGTCATCGACAAGCTGCCGTTCGCGCCGCCCGACGATCCGTTGCTCGCGGCGCGACTCGACAAGCTCAAGGCCGACGGCGGCAATCCGTTCGTCGATTGGCAGTTGCCGCAGGCGGCGATCAGCTTGAAGCAGGGCGCGGGACGGTTGATCCGTACCGAGACCGATCGCGGCGTGTTGATGATTTGCGATCCGCGTCTCACCGACAAGCCGTACGGCCGGCGCATCTGGCAAGCGCTGCCGCCGATGCGGCGCACGCGCGAGCTCGCCGACGCCGTCGCGTTCTTCGACGCTGCGCGGTCGCCTCCAGGCGCGCCCGAATCAACGAACGTGGCGTTCGCGCCGGCGCGTTGACCCGTTGCGCCGGCAGCCCCACGCCGAAGGATGAGCTTCCGTATCGTCGTCCTTGGCGGTTACGGCAATTTTGGCTCGCGGATTTCGCGCACGCTCGCCGACGATGCGGACATCGAGATCACCGTGGCCGGCCGCGACCCAACACGTGCCGCCGACGCTGCCGCCGCGATTTCGCTGGCCGGTGGCAAGCGCGTGGATGCCGCGGCGCTCGACGTCACGGCGCGCGATCTCGCGCCGCGACTGAAGCAGCTCGAGCCCGATCTCGTCATCCATACGAGCGGACCGTTTCAATCGCGGGACCACGCGGTCGCGCGGGCGGCGCTCAACGTCGGCGCGCACTACGTCGACTTGGCCGATGCGCGCCGTTTCGTCTGTAGCATCCGGGCGATCGACGATGCGGCCCGCGCGCGCGACCTGCTGGTGGTGAGCGGCGCCAGCAGCGTCCCCGGTCTGTCGAGCGCCGTCGTCGATGCATTCGCGCACGAGTTCGACGGACTCACGTCGATCGACATTGGCATCGCGCCGGGAAACCGCGCGCCGAGGGGCAGCGCGACGGTCGCGGCGATCACGAGCTATGTCGGCAAGCAGTTCGGCGTCTGGCGCGGCGGCGCGTGGCAACCCGCTTACGGCTGGCAGCGGCTGCGGCGGTATCGCTATCCGCCCGCTGTGGGCACGCGCTGGCTCGCCGACTGCGACGTGCCCGACCTCGAACTGTTTCCGGATCGCTACCCCGGCGTGCAGACCGTGCACTTCGGCGCGGGACTCGAGTTGCCGCTCCTGCATTTCGGCCTGTGGCTTCTATCGTGGCCGTCGCGCTGGCGCTGGATTCCGCATCTCGACGCGCACGCGGAGCGGTTGAAAAAAAGTGGCGACTGGTTCGCTCGATACGGCAGCGATGTCGGCGCAATGCACGTGGACCTGCACGGCTTTCGCCGCGCGCATCGGTTGTCGGTGAGGTGGACACTGGTGGCCGCCGGCGGTGACGGGCCGCAAGTGCCATGCACGGCGGCGATCGTGCTCGCGCGCAAACTCGCCGCCGGAACGCTGGCGGCGCGCGGCGCGATGCCGTGCGTCGGATTGTTCTCGCTCGAAGAGTGCTTGCGCGCGCTGGATAACTTCGACGTGCGGACGACGATCGCGCGCACGCTCGCCTAACCTCGAATGGGCGCGATCACCAGAATTTCCACCAAGCCTTCGGCGGCGTGTCCTTGGCGTAGACGCTATCGGGGAAAGTCTTGACGAGGACCTGGCGCGAATCGTTGGCGAGTTGAGTCAAGCCAAGCTTGTCGTACGACTTGGCGAGCAGGTCGAGCGCCTGCTCGTTCGACGCGGTCTGCGGCGTCTGGAGGAGCGCCGCCTGCGCGCGGTTGGCCGCGGCGACATACGCACCGCGATTGTAGTAATAGCGCGCCACGTTCACTTCGTACATCCCGATCGCGTTGGTCAGGTAGCGCATGCGCTGCTCGGCGTCCTGGGAGTAGCGGCTTTCGGGAAAGCGCTGCACGAGCTCCTTGAACGCCGCAAACGACTCGCGCATCTGCTTGGGATCGCGCTCGGCCAAGTCCAGCTCGTAGACGTAGCCGAACATCCCCTGGTCCTCGCGGAAATAGACGAGGCCCTTCAGAAAATAAGCGTAGTCGACGTTCGGATGGTTCGGATAGGTGCGGATGAAACGATCGCACGCGGCAGTCGCCGTCGCCTGCTCGCTGGCGCGCCAGTTCGCGAACGCGCCTTCCAGAATCGCCTGCTGCGCGTAGCGGCCGTAGGGATACCGCGACTCCAGCGTTTCGAACAGCTTGATCGCCCGCGTATAATTGCCTTCGAGCATCGAGTCGTGCGCGGTGCTGTAGAGCTTCTCGGCCGTCCACCCCGCCGTCTCATCTTTCACATCGGGCAGAAGGTTGCAGCCGGCGAGCGCCAGTGCGAGCAGCGCGCCCGCCATCCAAGACCGAGCTTGCGGCCATCGCTTGATCATCATTGAAGGTTCCTTCTTGACTCGCGCGAATTATAGCCGAGCGGCCGCAAAGCCTCGCGGTGAGGCGTTGGAGTTGACCGTGCCGGCGGCGCTCGCCGGGCTACGCTTCGACCGGGCGCTCGCGCAGCTCGTTCCGCAGCATTCGCGAAGCCGCCTCAAGGAGTGGATCGACGCCGGCCTGGCGACGCTCGACGGCACGACGGCGGAGGGCAAGCGGCGGCTCGCGGGCGGCGAGCGGATCGTGCTGCAACCGGTGCAGGATCACCTCGCCGTCGCAGATGCACCGCAGGCGATCGCGCTGGCCATCGTGTACGAGGATGCGGCGATCCTCGTCGTGAACAAGCCGCCGGGACTGGTCGTGCATCCGGGCCGCGGCAACCGCGACGGCACGCTGCTGAACGCCCTGTTGCATCACGCGCCGACGGTATCGGCGCTCGCGCGGGCGGGCATCGTGCATCGTCTCGACAAAGACACGAGTGGACTCATCGTCGTCGCGAAGACGGCAAGCGCACAAACCGATCTCGTGCGCCAGTTGCAAGCCCGCACCGTCAAGCGCGAGTACCTGGCGGTCGCGCGCGGCGACTTGGCCCGCGCGACGACGATCGACGCGCCGATCGGCCGCCATCCGCGCCTGCGTACGTCGATGGCGGTGGTCGAGAGCGGCAAGCCGGCACGGACGCACGTCACGGCGCTCGAGCGCTTCGGCGCCGCCACGCTCTTGCAGTGCACGCTCGAGACGGGCCGCACGCATCAGATACGCGTTCATCTGGCGGCGATCGGGCATCCGCTGCTCGGCGATCCGGCGTACGGCGGGCGCGCGGCGGGCGGCGTGCCTGCGTTCCATCGCCAGGCGCTGCACGCGGCGCGGCTCTCGCTCGCGCATCCGCAAACGCGCGAGAAGTTGCAATGGGAGGCGGCGCCGCCGCAGGATTTCATCGACTTGGTCGCGTCGCTGCGCGCATCGAAGCGATGAACGCGCACAAGGTCGTGCCACTTGGCGAGCGTTTCGCTGCGAACGGTTGCGACTGGATCGTTCCGTCGTGGCCCGTGGCGGCGCAAGTGCAGAGCTTCGTCACGACGCGCAACGGCGGCGCCAGCGTCGGCGCCTACGCGACGCTCAACCTTGGCGGCAATGGCGACAACGACGCGGCCGTCGCCGAAAACCGCCGCCGCGTCGAGGCGTTCCTGCCGTCGCCACCGGTCTGGCTCGATCAGGTCCACGGAACGACTGTCGCGAACATCGCCGGCGAATCGCGCAGGACAGCACCCGTGGCCGATGCCGCCGTCACGCGCGAAGCGAACGTCGTGCTCGCGGTGCGCGTCGCGGATTGCTTGCCGGTGTTGTTGGCGGCCCGTGACGGAGGCGTCATCGGCATTGCGCACGCCGGCTGGCGCGGGCTTGCCCACGGCGTGGTCGAGAATGCCGTCGCCGCGATGAGCATTCCCTCCTCCAAAATCGACGCGTGGCTGGGCCCGGCGATAGGACCGGACGCCTTCGAAGTCGGTGACGACGTATTCGTCGCGTTCACCGAAAACGATGGCGCCGCCGCCGCGTGCTTTCGTGCCGTGCATCCGGGGAAATGGCACGCCGATCTGTATGCGTTGGCGAGGCGACGGCTCGAACAGACGGGTGTCCGCGACGTTTTCGGTGGCGGATATTGCACGTGCGCGGACGACGCGCGCTTTTATTCGTATCGCCGCACCCGCGAGACCGGACGGATGGCCGCGTTCCTGTGGATCGGGTCGGCGCGCGATATCCCGCGAAGCCGATCGTAACGTCACGCCAAGAAGGCCGCTCCGCATGCAGACCCTGCTTTGGATCGTCGTCGCCGCGCTGGCGGGTGGCGTGCTGTCGACGCTGGCTGCCGCCGGCACGCTCAACCTTCGCGCATCGTGGATATCGCCCCTCGTGTCGTATGCGGTGGGCGCGCTTTTAGGAGCGGTGTTCCTCGAGCTCTTGCCACATGCGCTGGAGACCGGCAGCGCGCATTTCGTGATGCTGACCGTGCTGATCGGCCTGCTCGCGTTCTTTCTGTTGGAAAAGCTCGTGCTCTGGCGGCATGCGCACGGCCACGAGCAGCATGCGGACGACGCCGACGAAACCGAGCACGACCACGCGCTGCACGATCGCGTGCAGGTCGACGGCGGTCGCTCGGGACTGATGATCCTGATCGGCAACGGCGTCCACAACTTTTGCGACGGCATCGTCATCGCCGCGGCGTTTCTGGCCGAACCCGCGCTCGGCATCTCGACGACGCTCGCGATCGTCGCGCACGCGGTGCCACAGCAAGTCGGCGACTTCGCGGTCCTCCTCCATTCCGGTTTTAGCCGCGGCAAGGCGTTCGCGTACAACGTCACTGCGGGACTTGCCACGCTCGCCGGGGCGCTCGCCGCGTACTTTGCGCTGGCGGGAATGAAGCAGCTGTTGCCGACGGTGCTCGCGATCGCCGCATCGAGCCTGTTGTACGTCGCGGTCGCCGATCTGATCCCGAGCCTGCACCGCCGCCCCGAGCCACTCGAAACCGCGAAGCAGGCGTTGCTCATCGGTTTGGGTCTGGCGACGATCGCGCTTGCGCACGCCTTCCTCGAGCATTGAATCGTCGGTCGTTGTACGCTATTCCGATGTCACCGTTCGACGTCTCTCCGATGGATGCCTGGCAAGCGCTCGGCGCGCACTGGCAGGAGCTCGCGCAGGAATGGGGGAAGTGGTGGCTGTCTCCCACCCTGCCAGTAACGACGGCTGCCGCCGATACCGCCGCGCCCTCGACGTCCTCGCTCGCGCCGTCGTTCGATCCGCAGGCAGTGGCGGCGCTCGGCGAACGCTATGCCCCACGCTTCCAAGCGCTATGGTCGATGGCGCAGTCGCTCGCGACCCACCCGGACAACGTGCTGCAACCCGTTGCGGAGCCGCTCGCTGGCGACCGGCGCTTCGGCGGGCGCGCGTGGCGCGAGCTGCCCTACTACGCGCTTCTGAAACAGGCGTACCTGGTCTGGGGCGAATATCTGACCGAGCTCGCGTCGCTGGCGCAGCTTCCGCCGGTCGATCGGCAACGGCTCATGTTCGCGACGCGGCAATACGTCGACGCGATCGCGCCGACGAATTTTCCGGCAACCAATCCCGAAGTCATCGGGCGCGCGATGCAAACCGAGGGCGCGAGCTTGCTGCAAGGCTTCGCCAACCTGATGCGCGACGCGCGGAAGGGCCGGATCACGATGAGCGACGAGGCCGCGTTCGCCGTGGGAAAAAACCTCGGCGTGACACCCGGCAGCGTCGTGTTCCGCAACGACCTGATCGAATTGATCCAGTACGACGCGGCGACGCCGACGGTCCATATGCGGCCGCTCGTCATCGTCCCGCCCTGCATCAACAAGTACTACATCCTCGACCTCCGGCCCGACAACTCGTTCGTGCGCCATGCGGTCGGGCGCGGCCATACGGTGTTCATGATCTCGTGGCGGAACATCCCGCAGGAGCTTTCTTCGCTCACGTGGGACGACTATGTCGAGCAAGGCGCGCTCACGGCGATTCGCGTGGCGCGCGAAATCGCCGGCGGCAAGATGGTCAACACGCTCGGCTTCTGCGTCGGCGGCACGATCCTGGCCGCAGCCCTCGCCGTGCTCGCCGCGCGCCGCCACGCGGATGCCGCGAGCGCGACTTTTCTGACCACGATGCTCGATTTTGCCGACCCGGGCGAAATCGGCGTCTACGTCTCTCGCGAGTTCCTGGCGGCGCGCGAGCCCGCGCTGCTCGCAGGGGGGCGCGTCCACGGCAGCGAGTTGGCCGGCGCTTTCGCGAGCCTCCGCGCGAACGAGCTCGTGTGGAATTACGTCGTCCACAACTACCTCAAGGGCGAGACGCCGCCGGCGTTCGACCTGCTCTACTGGAATGGCGATTCGGCGAACTTGCCCGGTCCGATGTACGCGTACTACCTGAAGGAAATGTATCTCGACAATCGATTGCGCGAGCCCGGCGCGCTCTCGATGGTGGGCGCCCGCATCGATCTCACGCGCATCACGATGCCCGTGTACGTCTATGCATCGCGCGACGACCATATCGTCCCCTGGCGCTCGGCGTACCGGACGACGTCGCTGGTCGGCGGCGACGCGACATTCGTGCTCGGCGCTTCGGGTCACATCGCCGGCGTCATCAATCCCCCGTCGTCACCGCCGCGGCGAAACTACTGGACGCATGATCTCCTGACCGACGACGCCGATGCGTGGCTCGCCCGCGCGACCAGCCATGCGGGAAGCTGGTGGCCGCATTGGGGCGCTTGGGTCGCTCCTTACGCCGGCGCGCGACGCGCGGCGCCTGTCACCACCGGTAGCGACCGTTATCCGCCGCTGGAACCCGCGCCCGGCACGTACGTTCTCGCTGCGGGCAGTTGACACGCGCGTTCGCCATATTGCACGTTCGATCTGCGCTTCTCCCGAAGGCACGACCTTTTTACGCTTCGTTTATGGCGCAGCTGCGAATCTTGGCGGTGTCTTTACCGCAACGTTGGTAGCCTTACCCCTTGCGATCGCGCCAGAGCGCGGCCGGCGTTACCCGCTTTGCGGTTGGGTGTTGCGAGTTGCGCTTCGTTCATGGAGATGGAAATGCTATCGAATTCGAAATTTGCCGATACGCACGTCGAAGAGCGGCGACGCGCCGCGCCGCCGTCCGGCGCAACCCACCACCCGAAGAACATCGTTGCGTTCTACCTGTCGCCGGCGGACGTCGTGCTCGACTTCGACGCGGCGAACAAAGCGCAAGTGTTCGCCGAGGTCGCGAAGCGCATCGAGCAGCGGCACGGTGTCGCTCGGCGAACGGTCTACGAAGCCTTGTGTGAACGCGAAGGCTTTCACTCGACGGCGCTGGGCCGGGGCGTCGCGATCCCGCACGCGCGGGTAGGCGGACTGCAAAATGCCGTCGCAATGTTCGTCCGAACCCGACATCCGATCGCGTTCGATGCGCCCGATGGCAAGCCGGTGGCGCACATGCTGGTCTTGCTTGTCCCCGAGACTGCGATCGAGCAGCATCTGCAAATCCTCGCCGAGACCTCGCGTCTGTTCTGCGACCTGCGTTTCCGCGAGCAGCTTGCGGACGCGACCGACGCCGACGCCGTTTGCCGGCTCTTTGCCGACGGGCCACGCGGCTGACTGCGATGCGTTGTGATGCGGCGTCGGCCCTCGACGCAGTGGCGCAATGAGGTACGCTTGCGCGACCGACCTTGTCGGACACGGATTCGCCGGGCCGGACTTCGCACCGCAATCGTCGTATGCCGCAGCCTCGTCTGACCTCCTCCGCAAAGGCGCAGATTCTCGCCGAAGGACTGCCGTATATCCGCAGCCTGCACGGTAAGACGTTCGTCATCCGGTACGGCGGCGTCGCGATGACCGATCCCGCGCTGAAGACGGGCTTCGGCCGCGACATCACGCTGCTGCAGCTCGTGGGCGTGAACCCGATCGTCGTGCACGGCGGCGAGCCGCTGATTGGGCGGATGCTCGCGCAAATGGGCATTCCCGGTACCTCTCACGACGGAATCCGGGTCGTCGACGAGCGGACGATGAATGTCGTCGAGATGGTGCAGAGCGAGCTCAACCAGGAGATCGTCAATCTGATCAACCAGCACGGCGGAAAGGCTGTGGGCCTCGATGGCCAGGACGGGCGCTTCATCCGAGCCGAGCGAAGACTTCTGCCACCCGACCTGGGTTTCGTCGGCGTCGTCGAGGGCATCGATCCGGACATCATCCGCCTGCTCCACTCGCGCGGCTTCATCCCCGTCATCATGCCGATCGGCGTGGGCGCGGAAGGCGAGTCCTTCGACATCGATGCGGACGAGGTTGCCACGCGGATCGCCGTGGTTCTCCAGGCGGAGAAACTGATTCTGATGACGGACACGCCGGGCGTCTCGGATCGCAACGGCGCGCTGATCACAGGCGCACGGATGAGCGAGATCGAGGCGGCCGTTGCGGACCGCCGCATCGACGTTGCGAGGCATCCCGGCCTTCTTTCCGCCCTCGACGCCATCCGCAACGGTGTCCCCTCGAGCCACATCATCGACGGACGAATACCCAGCGCGCTGCTGCTCGAAGTGCTGACCAGCGGAGGCGTCGGCACGCTGATACTGTCCGATGCCGGACCCCATTTTCTCGACGACAGTCGGCACTACCTGGCGCGACCGGTGCCGGCGTAGCGTCCGTTAGCCCGCGCTCGGGAGCGGCACCTCTTCGGGCGCTTCGGGGGGCGTTCCAAGCGGCAGCGTGAACGTGATCCGCGCCCCGCCTTCCGGATTGTTCGCGGCCCAGATCCTGCCGTGGTGCGCCTCGACGATGGCGCGACTGATCGCGAGACCCAGGCCGACGCCCGGTGTCGCCGATTCGCGCACGCCGCGCGTGAACTTTTCGAAAATGGCCTCTTCCTGACCCTTGGGGATACCCGGCCCGGTATCGCTCACGCTCGCCAGAAGCTCGCCGCCGGCGATCTCGGCGCCTAGCGTGATGACAGCGCCGGCCGGCGTGTATTTGCTCGCGTTCTCGAGTAGGTTGTAGAGAACACGCTCGATCAACGTCGCGTCGAATTCGACCAGCGGCAAATCGCGAGCCAGCGCGACGTCGACCCGGTGATGGGAGAGCGCCGTACGCGCCGACTTGAGCGCGCTGCCGACCACTTCCTCGAACGGCTGCCATTGGCGCCGTAGCTTGACTTCGCCACTCTCGATACGCGCCATCTCGAGCAGGTTGTTGACCAGCGCGCTCATCCGCCGCGCCTCGCCTGCAATCGCGTGCGCCGTGTCGAGCTGATCGTCGGAAAGGTGCGGCTTGGTAAGCGCCAGCGATTCGGCGAGCCCCACCAGCGCGGCGAGCGGCGTGCGGAGGTCGTGCGAAAGCGCGGAAAGGAGCGAATTGCGGAGCCGCTCGGATTCCATGTGGATCAGCGCGCGCTGCGCGACTTCGACGTAGTGGACGCGCTCCAGCGCGATGGCGGTCAGCGCGGCGAACGTGTCGAGGTGTTGCCGTTGCTCGGGGACGAGAAGGACGCGGCGATTTTCCGGTTTGAACGCCAACACGCCGCGCGTTCGCATCGGCGCCTTGAGCGGCAGGTACAGGAATTCGCTGCCGGGGAGCGTGTCGGTGCCGGCACCCGCCGCCTGCGACTTGTCGTACGCCCACTGTCCCGCGCCCATGTCGACGGCGAGGCTGTGCGCCTTGCCCGGCGCGACGCGGATCGTGTCGCTCGCGTCCGGCACCAGAATCGCGACCTTGGCGCGAAACGTGTTGGCGATGAAGGTTTCGGCCGCCTCGATTACGTCCTCGGTCTGCAGCAGGCTCGACATGTCGCGCGCGAATTCGTACAGACCCCGCGCCCGCTCTTCGCGATACGACGCGACGCGTGCCTGGTAGCGCAAGTCCGCGGTCATGTGTCCGATGATCAACGCAACCGTCAGCATGATCGCGAACGTAAGCAGGTACTGGAAATCGGATACGGCGAACGAAAACCGCGGCGGCACGAAAAAGAAATCGAACGCCGCGACGCTGACGAAGGCCGCCAGCACCGCCGGTCCACGCCCAAGCTTCACCGCAACCAGTACCACCGTGAGCAGGAACAGCATCACGATGTTGGCAAGATCGAAGTAACGCAACAGTGGCGTCGCGATCAGCGTCGTCGCCAGGCATGCCAACAACGCCCACAGAAAACGCAACCGCTTCGCCGTGCGGCGCGGATCGGCGGCGGCGGCGTCATCCTCGCGCTCCGGCGGGAGCGTCACCGGTGCGGTGCCGCGGCCGACTTCGATCACATCGATGTCGGGCGCGACGTCCCCGATCCGCCGCGCGGTGCCGTGGGACCAAGGCCAGATCGGCGCGCGGCGCGAGCGTCCGACGACGATCTTCGAGCAGTTGTGCGTGCGCGCGTATTCGACGATTTCGGCCGCGGGATCGGCGCCGGAAAGGATCGCGGTCTTCGCGCCGAAGTCCCGCGCGAGCTTGACGGTCTTCAGGATCCGCTCGCGCGCTTTTGCCGGCAGCCGCTGCAAGTCGGGCGTTTCGACGTAGACGGCGGCCCATTCGACGCCCAGTTGCGTGGCGAGCCGCGCCGCGCTTCGCACGACGTCTTCGCCGCCGGCGACGGCGCTGATGCAGCACAGCAGCGATGCTTCGGTTTTCCAGACCCGCTCGATGGACTTGTCAGAGCGGTAGGACTGGACGTCGGTTTCGACGCGATCGGCGGTGCGGCGGAGTGCCAGCTCCCGCAGCGCCATCAGGTTGCCCTTGCGAAAGAAATTGTCGGCGGCGCGCTCGATCTGCTCGGGCAAATACACCTTGCCCGCCTTGAGCCGCGCGAGGAGGTCGTCGGCCGAGACGTCGACCAGGATGACTTCGTCGGCTTTGTCGAAGAAAAAGTCCGGCACGGTCTCGAGGACGCTGATGCCGGTGATGCCGCCGACGACGTCGTTCAGGCTCTCGAGGTGCTGTACGTTCAACGTGGTGAAGACGTCGATGCCGGCGGCCAGCAACTCGTCGATGTCCTGCCACCGTTTCGGATGACGCGACCCCTGGACGTTGGTGTGCGCCAGCTCGTCGACGAGGATCAGCGCCGGATGGCGCGCGAGCGCCGCGTCCAGATCGAATTCGGTGAGCGTGCGACCCTGATACGCGATCTCGGCCAGTGGCAGGATCGAGAGGTCTTGCAACAGCGCTTCGGTTTCCTTGCGGCCGTGCGTCTCGAGCACACCGACAAGAACGTCCTTCCCTTCGTTGCGCAGCGCACGCGCCGCGGTCAGCATCGCGAACGTCTTGCCGACGCCCGCCGACGCGCCGAAATAGATACGGAAGCGCCCGCGGCGCGCGGCCGCTTCGCGCGCTTTTACTTCGGCGAGGAGCTCGTCCGGATCGGGGCGCGCGTTTTCCATTCCCTGGCGGCAGAGGGTGGCGACCCGCAGTGTAGCAATCGCCGAATGCGCCGCGCGGGGGGCTAATGCCCGCGCGATCGAGCGCGAGGTTCAGGGCGAGGATGGGGCTTGTCGGCGAGGATCGATCTCTCGGCCGTGACGTTGTCGACCCAGAGGCTCCCATTCGCTCCGCGCGAAGTCGTCAGAACGTCTTCTTGACATAGAAGATGCCGCGGTCCTTCGCGGTGTTGTAGCCGGTCAAGTCCGTGTAGAAACGCTTCTTGGCGTCATTGCCGGTGTAATAGGCGCCGACCTCCACGCCCTTGATAACCCCTTCAGGTACCGTATAAGAGACGCCGAGCTTCCAGTCGTTGTACGAGACCTTGCCCGCCGTGCTCAGATCGCTATCGCTGCCGTCGTGCCTCACATCGAGGTGTCCGAAGTGGCCGATCACCGCCCAAGGCGTATCGGGTATCGGATACGTTCCGGAGAGATCGAGGTACCAGCTGCCGTCCGTCTTCTGGCCGTTCGGGCGAGCACCGAAGTAGTCGGTCAGAGCGTAGGAAAACTTGAGGCTGGCCCACTTCCAGCCGAGCGCTCCGTAGAGCTCCCACGTGTCGACGTTGAAAACGCCCGGATTTTTTCTGCCCGGATAGACGTAGCCGTAGACGCCGAGATCGTAGGACCAGTCCTCGGACCCGGGAAAGTTCTGCTTGTAACCGCCGTAGAAGTCCCACTCCAGGCTCGAGCGGTTGTACGCGCCGAAGTCCTCGAGCCAGCTGATGTTGGAAGCCCAGGTGCCGGCGTAAAAGCCGCTCACATGGCTCCAGTCGAATCCACCTTGAACTGCGGGTCTGCCCGTGGTCTGTGTGATGCCCCGGAAAATGTATTCGCTGAACAGGCCGACGTTGGCGGTGACGGTGTTGTCGGGGGGCGGCGCTGTGGGTGCCGCCGCCGGCGGCGTCTGCGCCAGGGCGCTGCCCGCGAACAGCGCGCCCATGGCGATGGCGAGCGCGGACTTGCGAATTTGAGCGGTGGCTTGCATGTCGGGATCCCGTTTCGAGTTGGGTTGGGGGAAATTGCGAACAACGCTGACTCGCTGTCGGCGTTTTCGTGTGCCGCAATTTCGATGCGGCGCCGTCGCGATCGCACCATCCAGATGCGATTGCGGTCGCCGATGCGGGCAATCAAACGAAGTCGCGTCTTGACGAAATGGTCGAACTCGACGCGGACCGCGCCATTTCTATTTCGACGCGCGATCGAGCGCGCGGTTGAGCTCGAGTACGTTGACGCGCGGCTCGCCGAGAATGCCGAACGTCCGGCCCTCGGTGTTTTCGATCACCATCGCATTCACCTTCTCCACCGGCAGTCCGCGGGCCCTCGCGACGCGCGCTGTTTGATAGTCCGCCGCGGCGACGCTGATATGCGGATCGAGGCCGCTCGCCGAAGCGGTGACGAGATCGACCGGGACAACCGACTGTTGGCCCGGATCGGCGTCACGCAGCGCCTTGATGCGATCCTTGACGGCGTCGGCGAGCGCCGGATTGCGCGGACCCTGGTTCGAGCCCGAGGACGACGCGCCGTTGTACGGCATCGGTGACGTTGCAGACGGCCGGCCCCAGAAATATTTCGGGTCGTCAAATGGCTGACCGATGAGGCTCGACCCCACGGACTTGCCGTCCGCGACGATCAGGCTCCCATTCGCCGCGCGTGGAAACGCGAGCTGCGCGATGCCCGTAACGAGATACGGATAGGCGACGCCGGTCACGAGCGTCAGAGCGACGAAGAAGACGACGGCG
>CATPAO010000397.1 GCA_955652025.1 Casimicrobiaceae bacterium | reverse complement strand
CCTCATCACGCCGCCGTATGGCCTCGTACTGCTGATGGCGTCGAAATTTGTCGGTGTCCGATTCTCACACGCACTGCGGGCGGCGCTGCCGATCTATGTCGTCTTCCTCGGCACCATCGCTTTCGCGATCTACTTTCCCAAAGTGGTGCTATGGCTGCCGAAGCAGGTGATTCCCGAGTCGGTCGGATGTTTCAAGAATCCGAGCGGCGCCGGCTACATCTGTCCTCCGTGAGTCCGGCGCGACGGCATTCGGCGCCCGCCGGATCAGGCAAAGCCGAACAGCCGCGCCGGCGTATCCCAAAGCACCTGACGGCGATCGCGCTCGTCGGGAAGCCAGCGCTGGAGGCAGGCCAGCACGGGTCCATAATCCATGCGCGCGGACAACCGCAAAAAAGGCCAGTCGGAACCCCAGACGCAACGCTCGACGGTGAAGGCTTCGAGCAGCGCGGCGACGTAGGGCTCGGCATCTGCATACGGTGCCGGCACGCGGGAGAAACGGAACGGTCCCGAAAGCTTGACGGCATGCCCATCGCGGCCCATTTCCAGCAGCGCCCTGAATCCGGGCTGCGTCACGCCGCGTGCCGCGTCGGGCCGTCCGCAATGGTCGAACACCAGTGGAACGCGCGCAGCGCGGAGCGTGGCGCTCGCTTCATGGAGCTGATCCTTTTCGCACTGGACGTGCACCTGCCACCGCCTCTCGCGGATTTGCGCCAAGAGCCGCGGCATCGCGGGATGCTGCAACACGCCAACGCCATCGCCGATGAGATCGATGCGGACACCGATCACACCCTCCGCGCCGAGCGCGGCGAGCGTGCGCGGATCGGCGTCGGGTGCGGCGCGGGCGATGCCCTTGAATCGGCCGTTCGAGGCACGAATCGCCGCGACCATGCAACGATTGTCGTACCCGTAGCCGCTGGTCGGATTGACCAGCAGCGCGTGCGACAGGCCATGCGCGTCGAGCACCGCGGCAAGTTCTTCCGAGGAGCCCGCCTCGTGCGGCCCCGGTCGATAGGCAGCATCGTGGGCGTAGGGAAAGCGCGTCGTGTCGAAGACGTGGCAGTGCGAGTCGACGCCGTTGCTCATCGTGAGTTGCCTTGATGGGGGATTCGGCGCAAGTTATAGCTTCCCGAGGGTCACGATAGGCGGCGGATATCATGAACTCTACCCCGGCTCGCGGCGAGCCCTTCACGGTGCGTCCGCTGACCGCGAATCTGGGCGCGGAAATCGGTGGCGTCGACCTGGCGGGCGACCTCGACGCCGAAGTTTTCCGCGCCATTTATCGCGCGTTTCTGCGTTATCAGGTTTTGCTGTTCGGTTCGCAAGACCTTCCACCCGGCCGTCAAGTCGCATTCGCCAGGCAATTCGGCGAAGTGCAGATCCACGTGATGAACCAATATCACGCCGACGGCTATCCGGAGCTCTATCGACTGTCGAATCTCGATGAACACGGACGACCGAGCGGCAAGCATCCGGACAAGGGCACACTCGCCTGGCACACCGATGGTTCGTGGCGCCACGTCACGGGCCAGGCCACGATCATCTATGGCGAGGTCGTCCCTGAGAGCGGCGGCGAGACGCATTTTTGCGATATGTACGGCGCTTACGAACGGCTTGATCCGACGTGGAAAGCGCGTATCGCCCATTTGCGTGCCGTGCACAACCTGGATTTTTCTCGTACCCGCCGCCATGGCGAAGATCCCATGACGGAAGCGCAGCGGCAGCAAACGCCTCCGGTCGACCACCCGATCGTCCGCACGCATCCGGAAACGGGACGCACGTGTCTCTATCTGGGAGATCACGCGGAATACGTCGTTGGAATGCCTTATGCCGAGGGACGTGCGCTTATCGACACACTGAACGCTCTCGCCGTTCATCCGGACCTGACGTACGAGCATCACTGGAAACCGGGCGAGCTGATCGTGTGGGACAACCGCTGCCTGATGCATCGCGCGACGCCTTACGATCCATTCACGCAACGCCGAGTGGTACGGCGTTGCACGGTGCTCGGCGAGATCCCTGCGTAGCGGTTCGTGCAATCGAGTTGCGTTAGCGTATCTCAGTCAGCCATCCCTTTACTTGTTCGTAAACCTCCGACCGGCTCAGCAGGTCGAAATGGCCCATTCCGTAGCCCACCCAGCGGTGCGCCTCGCGAAGTGCCAAATCCAGCTTGGCGTCGCGGTGTCGGCCCAGCGCACTGTTCACTGGCACCAGGCCATCGCCACGGATCTTGGCCCCCGACGAATTCGCCCGGTCCTGTTTGCTCGCGGCGATCGCATAGCAACGAACTCCGTCGGGTAGCGGCAGTGATGTCCGTGCGGCACGCACGGTGGCCGGAGCGTTCGCCTGCCAATCGTCATCGCGTAAATACCCATGCCGCAAGTCCTTGATCCCGGCGCTGCGCACTTTGCCGAGGCGCGCAAACGGCGCCGTGTAGGGACTGATCTCCATCAGAAAATCTACCCAGGCGCCTGCGCGCTCCAGCGGGGCGCCAAGATGGGGCGTCCCGAGGAAAACGAGTTGGTCGAGGCGCTTCGGCCACGCGTGGCCCGCGCGCGCCGCATAGTGGCAGGCGCTGCGTGCTACCAAACCGCCCATGCTGTGGCCGACGATGACCAGCCGCTCGATGGGCTGCGGCCATTCGCGCAGCAGCACTTCCATCAGATGGCCGAATTCGCGGCCGTTCGCGGAAATATGCAGGCCGGTGTTGTAGTGCAGGTAAACCGGTGTGTAGCCAAGGTCGCGCGCCAACGCCACACCGTGATCGTGGCCCTTTCGCGTCCATTGCAGATCGTTCATGCACAATCCATGGACCAGCACCACGACTTTGCCTCCCGGATCCGGAAACGCGGCGGACAGCGCGGCCCCAGTGATCGCGACCGGCATCCCGGCGCTGCGCACGTTCATGGCCATGGCGAGCGGATTGCCGGAAACGACGAGATAGTCTCCGAACACTCCATTGAGCGCTGCCAGAATGGTTTCGCGTTCCTCCGAGGAAGGCCTGTCCGCGAGCAGCGGCGCGAGCATCCCGAACAAGACATCGACGCCGACGCCGACCAGGCGCGTGATTCCGCGCACCGACTTGTAAACCAGGCCCGCGATCCCATCCGTCCGACCGGTCGGAGATTTGCCGAGAACGCCGGGCACGCGGACAACGGTGTGGTGCATCGCTTCCACGAGATCGGTCAATCCAACGGTGGCGTCGTTGGCAAGACGGTGGAAACCGCGCAGATCCGACAGGCGAACGTGGACAGGCTTTGCCATGACTCATACTGCGTGCGTGGAAGCTCGAGCGAACAGTATCGCCGATCGAGGTCGGAAGCACGCTGCAACGGTTCGAGGTGGCACCGGACCATCGGCGCTACGGGGTCCCCCTTTGGTCGCAGGAGTCTCGGGGCGCGAGGATTTTACGCGATACGTCGCCCAGGTTCACGTAGCCGAACCGACACTTGACTCGCATGATCGTACCTTCGAGTATTCGCATTCCCGCGATTGAAATCAGACGTCCTTGCAAGGGAAAGACCATGAACCAGAGTCATAAGGGAACCTGTTTCTGCGGCGCCGTCGAGTTCACCGTCACCGGCGAGCCGGTTGCGGCGGGATTCTGTCACTGCTCGTCGTGCCGAAGCTGGGCGGCCGCGCCGGTCAATGCATTCACCCTCTGGAAACCCGAAGCGGTGAAAGTGACCAAGGGCGAGGACCGCATCGGCGTCTTCCACAAGACGGATACGAGTTATCGCAAGTTCTGCAAGAACTGCGGCGGGCACCTGCTGACGGAACACCCGCCGTGGGGTGTGGTCGACGTGTACGCCGCCACGATCCCGACGTATCGTCACGAGCCGAAGCTTCATGTCCACTACCAAGAGACCGTGCTTCGCATCAAGGACGGCCTCCCTAAGATGAAGGACATGCCGAAGGAGATGGGCGGGTCGGGCGAGACCCTCCCCGAGTAGCCGGCTTCGCGGCGAGCGCTTTCGGTCGGTCATTTGGCAACTCGGCGTTTATTCGTCCTTTGGTGTTCAGTTCGCGCAGAATGCACTGCCATTGCTGCATCGAGCCGACCCGCGAAAGCGTTCGGCTGCCTTGAAGGTCGGTACCTTCCACCATCGCCACCGCTGCAAGAGGAATCTCAGGTATGAAAGCCGCTGCTACAACCTTGATCGCAAGCGCATCCTTCGTCGCGTTTCTCTCTGGCTGCGCCGTCACGGATATTGGATTGGCGCCGTTAGTTCCCGAAAATCTCAAGGCGCCCGCAACGCAAACGTTAGCCGTTGTTGCGCAAGCCAGTGG
>CATPAO010000396.1 GCA_955652025.1 Casimicrobiaceae bacterium | reverse complement strand
TTCCTGATCGGCGCGGCCACCTATCGCTTCGAGCACACGGGCAACGAGTACCAGATCGCGACCGTCGCCGAAGCGCGCGGGATCGTCGCGCTGATCCTGCGCGGGCGCGGCAAGATCGAAAGCCGTGGCCTGATCACGCCGACCGGATTGCAGCCGCTCGAATTCGCGATCGAGCGCGGCAGCAGCGACCGGCGCGAGGTCGCGCACTTCGACTGGGAGTCGGGCGTGGCCACGCTGCACGAGGACAAGATGGTGGCGCTCGAGGCGTCCTCGTTCGATCCGATGACGGCGATGTGGCAAGCCTATTTCACGCCGCCGGAAACCTCGCAGCAGACCGTCAACCTCGTCACGACGCGGCGTGTCCTGAATTACACCGTCGAGCGCGATGGCAACGAGACGATCGCCTGGCCGAATGGCGACATCGAAACCGAACGCTGGCGGGTCAACAGCGAAGACGGCAGGACACACGCGTATTTCTGGCTCGCGCCGCAGATGCATTACGTGATGGTGAAGATGCGCGTGTCGCAGACCGCGCGCGGCACGGTCGAAGCGCTGCTCGACGCGATCCGGGTCGACGAACCGCACGCCGAATGACGCTCCGCGCGAACCAGCTCGCGGGGCTCGCTGCGGCGATCCTGCGCGTGCAGCGCTTGGACGCGCCCGCCGACGTCGCGTTGGCTGCCTTCTTCCGCGCCCATCCCGCGATCGGCCAGCGCGATCGCGCGTTCGTCGCCGAAGGCACGTTCGCCTACCTCCGGCGCAAGCGCTCGCTCGAGACGCTGGTGGCGAACGCCAACCCGCACCACCTCGCCATCGCCGTGGCGGCGCGCGAGCTCGGTCACTCGGCGCGCGATCTCGATGCCGCGCTGACGGTGGACGACCGTGCGTGGCTCGCCGCTTTCAAGACGCCGGCACGCACGCCGCTGCCGCCCGCGGTCGCGGCGGAGTTGCCCGATTGGCTGTGGGATCGGCTCGTCGATGTGTATGGAGAAACGGAGACGATTGCGCTCGCGCGCGCATTCCAAACGCCCGCCGCGATCGATCTGCGCGTCAATCCGCTCAAGACGACGCGATCGAAGGCGCTTTACGGATTGCGCGCCGAGGGCATCGACGCGGCGGCGACGCCGTATGCGCCGCTCGGCATCCGCGTTGGCGGTCGGCCGTCGCTCGTCAGGCATCCGTGGCTCATCGACGGCCGGCTCGAAGTGCAGGACGAAGGCAGCCAGCTGATCGGACAACTGGTGGCGCCCAGACGGACCGACATGGTCGTCGACTTCTGCGCCGGCGCGGGCGGCAAGACATTGCTGTTGGGCGCGATGATGCGCTCGCAAGGACGGCTCTACGCATTCGACGTCGTGGCGAAGCGCCTTGCGCACTTGTCACCGCGCCTTGCACGATCGGGCCTGTCCAACGTGCATCCGCAACTGATCGCGCACGAGCGCGACACCAAAGTGAAGCGCCTGGCCGGCAAGATCGATCGCGTTCTCGTCGACGCGCCGTGCACGGGTTTCGGGACGCTTCGCCGCAATCCCGATCTCAAGTGGCGCCAGACGCCCAACGATCTCGCCGAGCTGACGGCGAAACAGGCACGCATCCTCGCCGCGGCGGCGACGCTCGTCAAACGCGGCGGACGTGTCGTTTACGCGACCTGCAGCATCCTGCCCGAGGAGAACGACGCGATCGTGGCGGGCTTTCTCGCCGCGCATCCGGACTTCCTCCCAAAGGACGCGAGCGCCGAGCTCGCGCGGGCGGAGATTGCGCTCGACACCGGTCCGGCGCTGCGCCTTTACCCGCATCGGCACGGCTGCGACGGCTTCTACGCCGCGATTCTGGAGCGTGACGGATGACGATCGGCCGCTGGCGTCGCATCGCTTTTGTCGTGCTGGCGTTCGCGCTGGCGCCAGTATCGGCGCGCGAAACAGCGTCCGCGGCGCAGGCGACGTTCGAAGCGCAGTTCACGCCGGGCGACTCGATCGACGTTCGTCTCGCCGACTTGATCGACGGTGCGGAGCACGAGGTGCCGGTGAACGCGTTCAGCTTCACCCATCGAAAGATCGCGCGCGCCCGCGGCGGCACAGGCGCGCGGCGTGCGCGTGGAAAATCGTCGCCGACCGCGGGCAAGCGCTTGGCCAGGCCGGCGGCGTTCCGGTGTGGCTCGACGGCAACTTCGCCGCCGCGCACCACAAGGTGATGATCGTCGACGCTGCGACCCCGCACGCGACGCTCGCGACCGGCAGCTTCAATTACACGACGGCCGCGCAAACGCGCAACGCCGAGAACGTGCTGATCGTGCGGCATGACGCAGCGCTCGCGTTGCAGTATCGCGCCAACTTTGTGCGCCTGCGCGATCGGGCCACACGGTACGACGGCATGACGCCGGCGCGGCCCTGACCGGGCGAAGCGAGGGCCGGTTGCGGTAAGCTGACGCTGCATGCTGGCCCCGATCGATTTCAGCCACGTCGAGAACACCCTCGCGACACCGCTAGGCTGGGCCGACTTGGGGCTTGTCGCCGTGAGCCTCGGCGTCGCGTGGCTCGTCGATCGGCGCGTCTGGCGGGCACGTGAGGCCTCCGGCGACAAGGGATCGCTTCGCGGCAGCTTTGCGCGCGTCGTCCTGCCGCTGACCGCGCTCCTGTTTGTGCTGATCGCCGCCGGCGCGTATCGCCGCTACGTGGGACCACCGTTCTTTCTCGGTATCGCAGCGCCGCTGTTGGTCGCGCTCGCGGCGATCCGCATGATCGTGTACGGCTTGCGGCGGCTGTTCCGCTCGCAGAGCTGGGTGCCGACGTCCGAGCGCGCGATCGCGTTCGCCATCTGGGCGCTCGTCATCCTGTATTTCCTGGGCCTTTTGCCGGAAATCGCGTCCGCACTCGACGACATCCAGATTCCGATCGGCAGGACGCGAACGTCGCTGCTGTCGATCGGCACGGCGATCCTGGTCGTCGTCTTCACGCTGATCGTCACGCTATGGATCTCGGGATTCATCGAGCAACGACTGCTCCGAGCGACGCATTTCGACGTCAATCTGCGCGTGGTGCTCGGCAAGTTCCTGCGCGCGACGTTGCTCCTCGTCGGCGTGCTGATCGCGCTGCAGGCGATCGGCTTCGACCTTACGCTGCTGTCGGTGTTCGGCGGCGCACTCGGCGTCGGCATCGGTCTCGGCTTGCAGAAGCTCGCGTCCAACTACATCGCCGGGTTCACGATCCTGCTCGACCGCTCGATCCGCCTGGGCGATATGGTCACCGTCGACGGCCGCTACGGCACCGTGGCCAAGCTCACGTCGCGTTACGTCGTGGTGCGGAGCTTGGACGGGGTCGAGGCGATCGTCCCCAACGAGACGCTGGTGTCGACGACGGTGCTCAACCACTCGTACACGACGCGCAACGTTCGCATCGCCGTCCAGGTGCAGGTTTCGAGCGACAGCGACATCGAGCACGCGCTCGCACTGATGGAGGCAGTCGCGCGGCGGCATCCGCGCGCGCTGAACGACCCCGACCCACCGACCGCGTACCTCGCCAACTTCGTCGACAACGGCGTCAATCTCGAGCTCGGCGTCTGGATCGGCGATCCGGAAAAAGGCCAGCTCAACCTGAAGAGCGCGCTTAACCGGGAGATCTTCGCCGCGTTTCGTGAAAACGGGATCAGGCAACCGTTTCCGCAACTCGACGTCCGTCAGATCGGCCCGCCGACCGCCCGCGGCACTTCCGCGGACACCACACAACCGATCGCGGATCGGGCACCGAGAGCCACAGGCAAGAGCTAACTCCCAATCATTGCGGGAACCCCCGACCGGTGCCATATCCGAGGCGCCGGCAGTCGCGTACAATGCTGCCAGAGCACAAAATACAACTGCGCCGGCGCACACGCATTCGCCGGTAAATAACGGATAATCAATGAGTTACGACATTCTTTCCCTTCTGTCGCTCGGCCTGATCCCACTCCCGTGGTGGGGGTACGTGGCCGTGGCGCTGATCCTGACGCATGTCACGATCGCGTCGGTCACGATTTTCCTGCATCGCGGCCAGGCGCATCGCGGGCTCGACCTGCATCCGTGGGTCGCCCATTTCTTCCGGTTCTGGCTCTGGCTCACCACAGGGATGATCACCAAGGAATGGGTGGCAATCCACCGTAAACATCACGCGAAAGTGGAAACCGACGACGATCCGCACAGCCCGCAGACGCGCGGCATCAATGCGGTGCTGTGGACCGGGGCCGAGCTGTACCGGGTCGCGTCGAAGGACGCCGACATGATGGAAAAGTACGGCCACGGCACGCCCGACGACTGGGTCGAGCGCAACGTCTACGCGCGCTTTTCCTGGCAAGGCGTCGGATTGATGCTGGCCGTCAACCTGGTCTTGTTCGGTCCGATCGGCGCGACGATCTGGGCGGTGCAGATGATGTGGATTCCGGTGACTGCCGCCGGTGTCATCAACGGCCTCGGACACTATTGGGGTTATCGCAACTTCGCCTGCAAGGACGCGTCGACGAACATCGTGCCGTGGGGGATCATCATCGGCGGCGAGGAACTGCACAACAATCATCACGCCTACGGCACGTCGGCCAAGCTGTCGTCGCGCTGGTACGAGTTCGACATCGGCTGGCTCTACATCCGCATCCTCGAAAAACTCGGACTCGCTACGGTGCGCAAGGTGGCGCCGCAGCTCAAGGTCGACCCGGCGAAGGCGGCTCCCGATCTCGCAACGCTACAGGCGGTCATCACGCATCGCTACGCGGTGGTCACGAGTTATGCGCGCACGTTGAAGGCGGCGTGCGCCGCCGAGTTTGCGTCGTTGCGCGAGCATAGCCGTCCGAGCCCGCGCCGCGATGTGCCGACACTGCGCTGCATCACGCGCTGGCTGCAGGCCGATCCGGCGACGCTGTCCGACGCCGATCGCACGCGTCTCGTCGACGCGATCGCGCACAGCAAAGTGCTGCAGCAGGTCTATTCGATGCGGCAGGAGCTGGCGGCGCTATGGGAGCGTTCAACCGAATCGTCGGAGCAACTGCTTGCCCGGCTGCAGGACTGGTGCCATCGCGCCGAGGCGTCGGGCATCGCGCCGCTGGCGCAGTTCTCATTCACGCTCCGGCGCTACGCGTAGCCGGCATTTCTCTTCATGCCCAAAAGCCCGCAAAACGCGGGCTTTTTTTCGTCTCGGATTCACGGCCCGGTGGGTTCGCCCGCCGCTCGACGCGCCGATTTTCTCAACAGATGCGGCACCAGCGCGTACGCGGGCATGCGGAGCCAATGCGAGCGCACGTACAGCAGCCATAGACGGCCACGATGCGCCGGCGGCCAGCGCGCGGGATCGATCGGCGTCAGCACCGAATCGAGCGTCTTCCGCATCCAACCGTCCGTGGCCGGATTGGGCTTGAACGCGCGTGCGTCGCGCAGCGTCGGCGCGGGAATCGGGGTGCGCAGCACCGCGGAAAGCGTCGCCAATGCATAGTAGAGCGGGCGTCCCAAGCCCTGCTCCCGCGCACGCACGATCAGCGCGGGCCAGAATTCCGCCCGCTGGCCAAAAGCCGCCAACAACTCGTGCAAGTCGACGAGATCGCGGAAGCGCCCGTCGAAATCCGAGTCGAAGAACAAATGCACGGCCGAATGCAGCACGCTGTCGACCGGGGACAGCACTCGAACGCCAGTGTCGCCTGCCGGCTCGGCATCGGCCCAGAGACGCGAGGGATCGGGCCTGAGCCGGCTTCTCGGCGGGCAGATCGTGTGATGAACGTCGACGCCCAGGAGCCGGCCGGGATACGACAGCGGCGGAATCTCGTGCGACCAGCGGCGATAGTAGCGCTGGTCGTACGGGTCGAGCTTCGTCCCCTTCCATCCGCCGGCCAGGAGCGCGGCCTCGGCTTCGTCGATGCGATCGCGCGGAACCATGACGTCGATGTCGGACAAAATGCGCGTCGCCGCGTGCGGGATCGCGCGCACGATGTACGCGACGCCTTTCAACGCGATCATCGGAATGCCCGCGGGCTGCAGAACGCGCCGCACGCGGTCCAGCTCCCACCGCGCCAGCTGGGCGAGCCGCGCGGCCGCGGTCCGTGCGGCGAGCAGGCTGGTGCGCGGCACGTCCGGCAGATCGTCGATCACTTCGGCTGCGACCGCGCGTTCCCCCAGATACGCGAGCACCACATTGCGACGCGCGCACGAGAGCAGGCGCTCCCAGCCTTGCGGGTCGAGCGACCGGAGCGTGCGCGGATCGAGAATCGCGTTCACCAAGAGCATCGGCGACGCGGGGCCCGTGGCGTCCACCATCATTGCCGAACCATTTTCGACATGATTTCGTCGATCGCCCCATGCGCGTCGGCCAGGTCGCCGTAGCGGAGGACATAACTCTCGCAGCGACGGATGATCGACGTCACCGCGCGAAACCCGCGCTCGCCGACCACTTCGTAATTGAACGCGTTGCCGGCGAGCTTCAGGAACGCGGTCGCCTTTCCCAGCGGAAGGACCTCGACCGACGCGCCGGATTGAAAATCGGGGAAAACGATCGCGCCGACCCGCGCCGACTCGGATCCGCGGCGCACGCCTTCGGCGGGGACGCGGAAGTGCGCGACGTCGCCTTTGCGTGTCTTGGGGAACACCGGACCGATGAAGCCGCGGGGCTCGAACGCGCGCATCACGTCGATCGACGCGTTCTTGAGCGCGACCGGACGCGGGAACGGCAACACCTCCGCACCGGAAAACGTGACGATGCCGAACTCGTCGGAGAGGAATCGCCAGCCGCGGCACGCGAGCGATGCCGCCAGCGTGCTTTTTCCCGAGCCCGGCCACGCCGGCAGCACGACCGCGCAGCCGCCGCGTTCGACGACCGCCGCGTGCAGCAGCAGGTAGTGGTGCATCCGGTGGCTGAAGACCCAGTTGAGTCCCCACTCGAACATCGGCAGCGCGTGGTCGGCCGGAAACGGATCGAACGGGGTGATGCCATCGACGACGAACTGGACTTGCGGCCTTGTCCACTCGCGCCATCCGCGCACGGGGAGCATCCGGATGTCGACGTGGGCAAAATCCGCGACGCCGACGAGCGCGTAGTCGTGGTAGAGCGCTTGCATCTGATCCGCGAGCGCGCGCAAAGGCGAACGGATTCGGACCGTGATTGGAGGAATCGAAACCGACAAGCCGTGCGCCGCCATCAGCGCCTGCACCTGCTGCGGCGACAGCGCGCCGACGTTCATTCGGAGGCGGCGGCAACGAGGCTGAGGTCCTCCAGGCGCCAGAGGAGCTCTTCCAGCGCCGCCAGGGGGAGCGCGTGATCGGGGATCTCCAACCGCTCGAGCAATCGCCGATGAATCGCCGCGGCGGGAAGTCCCGGTGACTCCTGCACGATCGCCAGGGCTTCCGCCGCGCTGGCGTTCAACAGGTGCGTCGCGCCGACCTGCGCATCGAACATGACGATGCCGTCGTCGAAATCCTCATAGAGGAAGCGCTGACCGTTCGGGATGCGCCAGCGAGGAACCAAGGCATCGTCCACCATCATCGGAGTCTGATCGATCGCGCGCAGTCGTTACAAGCGCGCAAAAGCAAAAAGCGCGGAGAGGTCCGCGCTTTCATTTCGCCGCGACAGGCGAGCCTCAGCCGAGCAGCGATTTTGCTCCGCCCATCATCGACGCATAGCAGGATCCGCTGGCCCCGTACAGGTTCGGATTGCCGTTGGGATCGAGCGTCGTGATCGTCCCTTTTGCGTCGACGTACACCAGTCCATAGGCCTGAGGCTTCGAGCCTACGTTCCCAACGGTCTGGTTCGGGCCGGAAACCATTCGCACGTTATTGTGGATCCAAACGCTGCCGTCGGCGGCCTTGTTCGGAGTGAGCGCGTTGACACAGGAGGATTGGTTCCACGTAACACAGTATGCGGTGTCGTTGGTGAGCTTGCCGATGTAGACCTGTTTGCGGGTCCACGCGTCGGCATGCGTCGTGAAGCGTAACGCCGTAGTAGGAGCGGCGGTGTCCACGCAGTGCAATGTGCTGGCTGCCGCCGTCTGCGCCCCGCTGGTCAACGTGTAGACGCTCGGGACAGCCACCGCGCCGAGCAGCAGCCGCCGGCGCGCGCGGCTGGGACCGGCGTCCGGCGTGCCAATTTGAGCAGTTTGTACCGGGGCATCGAAAGGCTTCCCCGTGCCGTCAGACATTCCCTAACCTCTTGAACTCAAGATTTTGCTGAATAGAAGCAAGAAGCGCACCCTGCGAGTGCCCTACAACTAAAGCTCGATATCTCAATGCCTTCCGATCCGACCTCGCCAGCGGGCCGCGCGTGCAACGGTCAACTGTAAAGAATATTGACGGCCCGGCGCGCCGATTCAATGGTACCAGGCGAAAATGGCGACGCCATGACGTGAGTATATGACATACGAATATCGATGTGGATTTCATGGCCCAATCACAC
>CATPAO010000395.1 GCA_955652025.1 Casimicrobiaceae bacterium | reverse complement strand
TGCAGCACGGCTTCCAGAAGCGCCGCCGGCAGGTCGTACAACGCCGCGTACAACGCCGCATCGTCCTGCCACGCCGCGATCATCAGCGCGCCTGCGACGAGCTGCGCAATATAACTCTTGGTCGCGGCCACGCTGGCCTCGACACTTGCATGCAACGGCAAGACCCATTGCGCGGCTTGCGCGAGCGGCGACGCCGCGTCGTTGACGAAGGCCACGGTCCGCGCGCCACCGTCGCGAAAGAAACGTGTCGGCTCGACAAGATCGGGACTCTGACCCGACTGCGAAAACGCCAGACTGACAAGTCCGTCGCATTGCAGGCGCGATCGATAGAGCATGACGAGCGACATCGGCAACGAGGTGACCAGTCGGCCGAGCCGAGCCATGATCAGGTAACCCATGTAGTGCGCCGCGTGGTCTGAGCTGCCGCGTGCGATCGTCAGCAGGGACTGCGGCGGATGCGTGCGCAAATCAGCGCCGAGCGATGCGTAAATCGCTTCGTCGGCCGCGAGCAGACGGCCGATCGCGCGAGGCGCCTCGCGAGCTTCGTCAAGCATCCGCGAGGTCAATCTCTTCTCCCTCGACGATCACGCGCGTCAGATTCAATTCGGCGTCGAGCACCACGATGTCCGCATACGCGCCCTCGGCAAGGCGCCCGCGCTCACCCAGGCCGAGGTGGTCCGCTGCATACGTGGAGACTCGGCGCGATGCGTCGCCTATCGAGAGCCCGAGCGCGATCAAGTTGCGAAGCGCTTGATCCATCGTCAGCGTGCTGCCCGCGAGCGTCCCGTCGGCCAAACGTACGCCGCCCAAACACTTCTTGACGCTGTGGCGTCCGAGCCGATACTCGCCGTCCGGCATGCCGGCGGCCGCGGTCGAATCGGTCACGCAATACAGGCAGGGGATTGCGCGAAGCGCGGCAAGGAGCGCACCGGGATGCACGTGCACAAGGTCGGGGATGATTTCTGCGTATTGCGCATGGGCGAGTGCCGCGCCGACGATGCCCGGCGTGCGGTGATGCATGCCGGACATCGCGTTGAACAAATGCGTGAAGCCGCCGGCGCCGCGGTCGAGCGCGGCGACTCCGTCTTCGTAAGTCCCTAACGTGTGGCCGATCTGCACCTGGAAGCCCGCGGCGCGAAGCGGCGCGATAAGTTCGAGATTGCCCGGTTGCTCCGGCGCCAGCGTAATGAGCAGGATCGGCGCCAGCGCATGCAGCGCGCGAACCTCCGCGAGCGACGCCGGCCGGACGAAGTCGGGCTGCGCGCCGAGCTTTCCCGGGTTGATGTACGGGCCCTCGAGATGCACGCCCAGCACCCGCGCCGCGCCCGCCGCACGCGTTCGGCAGGCCGGCGCCAGTGCGATCAACGCCGCCTCCACCTCGGACAGCGGCGCCGTCATTGTCGTGGCCAGCAGCGAAGTCGTGCCGTGGCCCACGTGCAGGCGCGTGATGCGGTCGATCGCACCGTCGGCTTCCATCGTGTCGCGGCCGCCGCCGCCGTGCACGTGGGCATCGATGAAACCCGGCAATACCAGTTCGCCGGGATCGCGCCGTGCCTCGCGCTCGCTCACTGGCGTTCCGTGGACACGCGCGATCCGGGCGCCCGCATGCTCCAGCACACCGCGCACGAAGCCGTTCGGCGTGAGGATGTGGCCTTCGATCCGTTGCGTCGACGTCACGGCTCGCGCCTCATCTCGGCGACGAAATCGTAGTAGTCGCTGCGACAATAGGAGTGTGTGAGCTCGACCGGTTGTCCCGATTTCATATAGCCGATCCGGGTGATGAACAACACGGCGCGGCCGTTCGGCACCTCGAGCAGATCGGCGAGCCGCGCCTCGGCATTGAGGGCTCGAAGGTGTTGCAGCGCGCGGACCGGCGCGTGGCCGCGCATCGCAAGGTGCGTATACAGCGACCCGTCTACTTGCGATGGGTCGGGCAGCAGCTCTGCCGGAAGCACGCTCACTTCGTACGCCATCACGACATCGTCGGCGAGACGCAGCCGCTCGAGGCGAGCGACACGCGCCCCGGTCGACAGGCCGAGGCTCAATTGCTCGTCGGGCGCCGCGGCTTTAAGCGCGCGGTCGAGCCAGCGCGATGACGGGCGAAATCCGCGCTGATACAGTTCCTCGGAGAAGCTCGTGAGACGCGATAACGCCTGCTCGAGTTTGGGGGCGATGTAGTTGCCCGAGCCGCGCCGCCGCACGACCAACCCCTGCTCCACCAGTTGATCGATGGCCTTGCGGGCGGTGACGCGTGACAGACCAAGGGACTCCGCCAGCACGCGCTCCGAAGGCAGCGCCTCGTCTACCTGGTAGCGGCCGTCGCGAATCGCGTCGGCCAGCTTCTGCGCGAGTTGCACGTACAGCGGCGAGGTGGCGCGCGCGTCGAGCCCGAACTTGAAGGGCGCCTTGTTCATCGCGCGGTCCGTTCGAGCTCGCCGCGGATGAGGCAAAGCGCGCCGTCGACGGCGTCGCCTGCCGGTTGGACGATGCGCGCGCGGATGGGCAATGCGAACCGAGGCTCGAGCCTTCGTCCGATGCTCCCGCATACGACCAGCGGAAGTTGTCCTTCCGGGTCAAGCGCCGCCGCGATCTCCTCGAGCGAGCGCGCCGCGGCATCCAGCAGGCCCGCGGCCCATGGATCTACGGCGTCCGCATCGAACACAAGCGGCGCGATCTGGCCGTATTCGTGCTGGCCCGCGTCCTCGCACCAGGCGAGCAGCGCGTCTCGCGTATCGCCGGCGACGCTTCGGATTGCCTGCACCAATGGACCGGATGACGCGCGGCCGTCAAGCGCGTGGTGGGCGCGACGAATCGCCTGCAGGCCGAGCCATGCGCCGCTGCCTTCGTCGCCCACGGGGAATCCCCAGCCTCCGACGGATACGCGCGTGGCGTCGTGGCGTAGCGCCTCCCCCACGCTGCCGGTCCCCGCGGCAACCACGGACCCCGGCCGTCCTCCGTGCGCGCCGAGCAGTGTCGTGTACGCATCGGTGTCCAGTGCGATCCGGCCAAAAGGATTGGCAATTCGCAACAACGCGTCGTAACGAGTGCGGACGTTGGCGCCGGACAGCCCGAGTCCCAACGCGCACTCGCCGGGCGGCGGTACGGCGAGCCCGGCAGAATGAAGCGCACCGCCAATCGCCTTCTGGATGTTGGTCCACGCCGCTTCGATGCCCTGACCGAGCGCGGACGGTCCGGCCTCGGCATTGCCCAACACCTCGCCGCGCGAGGAGGTCAGCCGGGCGCGCGTGCCGGTGCCGCCGCCATCGATGCCGATGACGTAGCGGATCGCAACGGTCGAGTGAG
>CATPAO010000394.1 GCA_955652025.1 Casimicrobiaceae bacterium | reverse complement strand
TCGTTACACCGTGACGACACAGGCAATGGCGCATGCGAATTGGGTACGTCGAATCGCTCGACGTCCGTTGAACCGAACCCGCGGAGATTCGTTACGGCAACCCGCAGAACACCGGGCCTTCGATGATCCAGCCTTCGCCCAACAGGTCGCCGATCTCGCTGTGACTCGTCGAATAGCGGTGGCTCGCCTGCCCGCCTTTGCCGTTGTTGTAGATCCGAATCACGGGCACGCGATCGATCGGACAATCGGCATTCCCCGGCGCGTCCGCATTGAATGCGAGTCCCTCGTAGGTCCAGAACGGATTCGCCTTCACCTTGTCGCATTCGGCGTGATCGATCGTGAAGAAATGCGAATTGGGACCGATGCCCGGTGTGCCGAAAAACCGGCACGCGAACAGCCCGTGCGGATCGCCAACCGGACGCACCTTGAAGTTGTAGCCGGTGCGGTGCCATCCCGGAACGATGATGCCCGCATCGAGCATCGCGGCCTCGGCGGGCTCGGCGGTGATGAAGTAGTGATCGAGCGACACGTTGTAGAACTCGACCGCGATGCGCTCGTCCGTCGCCGCCGGGGTCGGCGCGATGTAATCCTGCTCGAGCCGATCGTCGCCGCCGTCGGCGACGCTGGTCATCCGCGCGCTCGCGGCACGCGCCACGGGATCGCCCGATAGCTGCCCCGCGAGAAACGCGAGCGACCACGTGAAAATGTCGTCGGAGAATGCCGGATCGAATCCATGATGGACGCCCTGCAACGCGACCAGCTCGTGCGTGTTGACGAGCCGGTGGATGCCGTCGCGCGTCGGCCCGATCGGCGCGGTCGTGTCCGCAGTTCCGCTGATCGCAAGAAACGGCAGCGTCACGTTGTCGAGTCCCTTCTGGTCGCGACCGAAGGCGGGATACACCGAGATCCCGAAATACGGCACATAGCCGACGGCCGCCTTGACGCGAGGATCGGCCAACACCGGCTTCGACGACATGCCGATCGTCGTCGTCAACGCAGCGCCCGAGAGCAACATGACCGATTCGCCGCCGATGCTCGCCCCGAACGCTCCGATGCGGTCGACGTCGATGCGGTCACGCCACTCCGGATTGACAAGGAACGCGTCCAGCACGGCGCGAAGCTCGAGCGGCCGGACCGATTGCAACGCGACGAAGTCCCTGAAATGCACGAGCGCGTAGAGAATGTCGCCGAAGTTGTTGATGTTGACGTCGGCGATACGCGGATCGCCATGGAACGGCGCCACGATCACGTAGCCGCGGCGCACGAAAATGTTGATCGCCTCGATGTAATCATTGGAAATCGGGCTGCCGGTCAGGCCGTGCGAAAACAGCAGCACCGGAAAGCGCGTCGTCGCATCGGGCCAGATCGGACCCTCGTTCAGCCGCTGCATGTGCGGAACCGTCTTGCCGGTGGGCAACGCATAGTCGGGACGCGTATTGCCGGCCGAAGTCGGATAGCAAACCAGCGTGACAGTGTCGATCGCGGCGCCCGCGAATCTGCCATACAGCTCGGAATCGTTCGGAACGCCCACCGACAAATCGAACGCGTACGCCGGCTCCGACAGCAAGCTCGTCACGTAGCGAGCGCGGCTGCCGTCGGGAGTGCCTTCCCAGTAGTCCTTCGCCGATTCGCCGGGCAGGAGTCGTGTGAAATCCTGCGCAACGTTGCTGCATCCGACCGCGTACGGCCCGGGGCCGAGCGGCGGCATCGTCGCAAGCGCGTCGGCACGAGCATTCGGGCCGGCGGCGATTGAAATCGCGATCAGCAGCGTTGCAAAGAGCGAAGCGGACTTGGCAGGCATGAGAGATCCGAGATCCGCGTGGTCGACGGCGCCGATCATGACGGAACGAAGGCCGCTCCGCCGTCGGACGCAGGCGACACGCAGCGTCGGTGCTTCTCCGACGCCGATGGATGACAAACGCGTCAGAACTGATCGACGGCCAATGCAAGCGCGGCGTCGCTGCCGTCGATGAGCGACTCGCCGAGCGCTTCCGCTTGCGGCAACAGGCATTCGGCGTAGAAGCGCGCTGTGGCAATTTTTGCGCGCAGGAAATCCGGATCGCCCTTGCCCGCGCCGATGTTGGCGCTCGCGATCAACGCCGCGCGACCCAACTGCCAGCCGCCGGCAGTCAATCCCCACAACTTGAGGAACGGCACCGCGGCGGCATGGGCCGCCCGCACGTTGCTGCCATACGTGGGGACGAGCCAATCGATCGCCGCCTGCAGCGACGCCGTGGCCGCGGCCAGGCGCAAGCCGATCGGACGAAGCGATGGATCCGCCTGCGACGCGAGGTGGGCCGCGACCTTGTCGATCTCTTCCGCGACCGCGCGCGCCGTCGCGCCGCCGTCGCGGGCCGTCTTGCGGCCGATCAGGTCGTTCGCCTGGATGCCGGTCGTGCCCTCGTAAATCGTGATGATCCGCGCGTCGCGATAGTGCTGCGCGGCGCCGGTCTCTTCGATGAATCCCATGCCGCCGTGCACTTGCACGCCGAGATAGGTGACCTCCTGCGCCGTTTCGGTCGACCACCCTTTTACGATCGGAATCATCAGATCGACGAACGCCTGATGCCGCTTGCGCGCCTCCGCATCCGGGTGCCGGCGTGCGTTGTCCATCGCCGCCGCCGTGACATAGGCGACCGCGCGCATCGCTTCCGTCTGGGCGCGCATCGTCATCAGCATGCGCCGGATGTCCGGGTGCTCGATGATCGTGCCGGTCGCCGAGTCGAGACCAATGGGCTTGCCCTGCACGCGATCGCGCGCAAACGCCACGGCGCGCTGGTAGGCGCGCTCGGAGATGCCGACGCCCTCCACGCCCACCGAGAAGCGCGCGAGGTTCATCATGATGAACATGTACTCGAGGCCGCGATTTTCCTGGCCGATCAGGTAGCCGACCGCGCCGCCCTTGTCGCCGTAGGCAAGCACCGCCGTCGGGCTCGCGTGGATGCCCAACTTGTGCTCGAGCGATACGCACAACACGTCGTTGCGCGCGCCGAGCGACCCATCGCCATTCACCATGAACTTCGGCACGATGAACAATGAGATGCCCTTGACGCCTTCCGGCGCATTCGGCGTTCGCGCCAGCACCATGTGAATGATGTTTTCGGTGTAGTCGTGCTCGCCGTAGGTGATGAAGATCTTCTGGCCGTAGAGCTTGTACGCGCCATCGCGTTGCGGCACTGCGCGCGTGCGCACGGCCGCGAGGTCCGAGCCCGCCTGCGGCTCGGTCAGATTCATGGTCCCGGTCCATGTTCCGTCGACCATTTTCGGCAGGAACATCGCCTTCTGCTCCGGCGTCGCGCACAACTCCAGCGCCTCGATCGCGCCCTGTGTCAGTAACGGACACAGGTCGAACGCCATGTTTGCGGAATGCCACATTTCCTCGACCGGCGTCGCCACGATCTGCGGCAACCCTTGCCCGCCGAACTCGGGATTCTTGGTGAGACCATTCCAGCCGTTTTCGATGAACTGCCGATAGGCCTGCTTGAAGCCGGCCGGCGTTTTCACGCTTCCGTCGGGCAGCAGCGTCGCACCCTCGCGATCGCCGGGTCCGTTCAGCGGATCGAGCACGTTGGTTGCAAACTTGGCGGCCTCGTCGAGAATCGCCGCGACCGTGTCGGGCGCCGCGTCCTCGAATCCCGGCAACTTCGCGATTTGCGCCAGCCCGGCGATCTCGTTCAACACGAACTTCATTTCTTGGAGAGGCGCGTGGTAGGTGCTCATGGCGGGTGCGGTCGGACGAGTTGAACGGGAGAAGGCAAGCGCGGCGATCAGCTCGACAGCTGGGCCGTGAATTGCGGAATGATCTCGAACAGGTCGCCGACCAGGCCGTAGTCAGCGATCTGGAAAATCGGCGCCTCCGGATCCTTGTTAATTGCCACGATCACCTTGCTGTCCTTCATCCCGGCAAGGTGTTGAATGGCGCCCGAGATCCCGACCGCGATATAGAGATCGGGCGCGACGATCTTGCCCGTCTGGCCGACCTGGTAATCGTTGGGCACGTACCCGGCGTCGACCGCGGCGCGCGACGCGCCCAGCGCGGCGTTCAGCTTATCGGCCAGCGCCTCGAGCAGCTTGAAGTTGTCGCCGCTGCCCAGCCCGCGTCCGCCCGAAATCACGATCCTCGCGCTGGTGAGCTCCGGGCGCTCCGACTGCGTCAGTTCTTGTCCAATGACCTTGGCCGCGCCGACGTCGGCCACTGCCGGGACCGATTCGATGGTGGCGCTGCCGCCCGTCGGCGCAGAATCGAACGCCGTCGTGCGAACGGTTATCACCTTGATCGCATCTTTCGATTGGACGGTGGCGAACGCGTTGCCGGCGTAAATCGGCCGCACGAACGTGTCCGGCGATTCGATCGCCGTGATGTCCGAAATCTGTGCCACATCCAGCTTGGCGGCCACGCGCGGCAGCACGTTCTTGCCGAAGCCCGTCGCCGGCGCCAACAGATGCGTGTACCCGCCGCGCAGCACGATGGCGAGCAACTGCGCCGTCACGTTTTCGGCCGTCGGCTGCGTCAAGTATTCGGCGTCGATGTGCAGGACTTTGGTGACGCCTGCGAGCTGCGACGCCGCCTGCGCAGCGGGCGTCGCGTTGTGGCCCGCGACGACGACGTGAACGTCGCTGCCCAATTTTTGCGCCGCAGTTACCGTGTGCAACGTGGCGCTCTTGAGCAGCGTGTGATCGTGCTCGGCGAGGACAAGGATGGCCATGGTGTGGTATCAGCAATTACGCCCGGACCGCATCAAACAAGCGGCTTGGGCAAGCGATTCGGAGTCTAGCGCGGCGTGGACGTCCGGACCGGAAAACTCACCGCCGGCGGCGTCAGGGAATGACCTTCGCTTCGGTACGCAACTTCGCCACGAGCTCGGCCACATCGGCCACCTTGCCGCCGCCCTTGCGCCTGGGCGGCTCCACGACTTTGAGCGTCACAAGACGGGGCGTTACATCGACGCCCAACACGGCCGGAGTGATCGTTTCGATCGGCTTTTTCTTCGCCTTCATGATGTTCGGCAAGGTCGCGTAGCGCGGCTCGTTCAAACGGAGATCAGTTGTGACGACCGCCGGCAGCTTGAGCTCCAGTGTTTCCAGGCCACCGTCGACCTCGCGCTTGACGGTCGCCATACCGTTCGCGACGTCGATCTTCGACGCGAATGTCGCCTGCGGCCAATCGAGCAGCGCGGCCAGCATCTGGCCGGTCTGATTGGCGTCGTCATCGATCGCTTGCTTGCCCAGAATCACCATTTGCGGCTGTTCCTTGTCGACGAGCGCCTTCAAGAGCTTTGCAACACCCAACGGCTGCAACTCGGCGTCGGTTTCGACCAAAACAGCGCGATCGGCACCGATGGCAAGCGCAGTGCGAAGCGTCTCCTGGCAGGCCGCCAGACCGCACGAAACGACAACGATTTCGGTGGCGATCCCCTTTTCCTTCAGTCGAACCGCCTCCTCCACCGCGATTTCGTCAAAGGGATTCATCGACATTTTGACGTTGGCGGTGTCGACGCCGGAAC
>CATPAO010000393.1 GCA_955652025.1 Casimicrobiaceae bacterium | reverse complement strand
CGCGCGCTCCGCGGCCTGCTTCGGTGTCTCGTCCCCTGACGCGGCCTCGGCCACCATGATCGCATGGCCGCGCGTCAACCGGGCGTGCAGCACGCCGTCATTCCCTGTCGGTCCGCCACCGACAGGGGTCTACCGGGTTCCCCGACGCCGCGGCGCCTTCTCGTCCGACAGCCAAACCGAACGGTTGCGGTGAAAATGAGGAGGCGACAAGGATAAGATGCAACGATGACGCTTTGCCCCCTAGACTGCGGTCCATGCACGGCCGTCGAATGCCGGGCAGTTTGCAAGGTATCGGGCGAACACAGGCTCGCGGACTGCGAGGAATGCGGCGAATTGCTCGCGCTCACCGGGCCCCTCGCGATTTGCGAGGTCTGCATCGCCTGGTCGACGCCTGTATTGACCGAAGTCTACCGACGTCCGAGGTCACAAAATGGCGCGACCCATTTGGTCAGGCGCAATCGGATTTGGCCTGGTCAACGTCCCGGTCGATGTATATCCCGCCGACGAATCGCATGCGGTGAGCTTCGCCATGCTGGACAAGCGGGACTTCGCGCCGGTCGGCTACAAGCGCTACAACAAGAAGAGCGGCGCGGAGGTTCCGTGGGAAAGCGTCGTCAAGGGATACGAATACGAAAAGGGCCAGTACGTGGTGATGACCGACGAAGATTTCCGTCGCGCCAACGTCAAGGCTTCGCAGACGATCGGGATCGAGACGTTCGTGCCGAGCGACGCCATACCGGCGCCGTTTTTCGAAACGCCTTATTACCTCGTCCCGCGCGAGCGCGGCCAGAAGGCCTATGCGCTGCTTCGCGACACGCTCGCCGCCGAGAACAAGATCGGCATCGGCCAGGTGGTGATTCGCACGAAGCAACACCTCGTCGCGCTGATTCCGGAAGGGCAGGCGCTGGTGCTGAACCTCTTGCGCTACCCCGACGAGCTGCGGGACAGCAAAGGGCTCGCCTTGCCGCCCAAGACGGCCAAGGCGGCGGGCGTTAACGCGCGGGAGATGGAGCTCGCCCGCAAATTGATCGACGACATGTCAGGGCGATGGAAGCCCGAGCAATTCAAGGACACCTATCACCGCGACTTGATGAAGCGCATCCAGGAAAAGATCAAGCGCGGCCAGACCAAGGAACTCACGGCGCCGGAAAAGGAAACCGGGCCGAGGAAGAGCGCCGAAGTGATCGATCTCATGGAGCTCTTGAAGAAAAGCGTCGCGAAGGGCGGCAGAAAATCCGCGATGGCATCGCCGCGGGAGAGGACGGCCGCCGAAAGGAAAGTGCCGTCCAAGTCGCGGCCGCCAGCCAGTCACGCGCGGGAAAAATCCGTCGTACGACGCAAGCGGGCCTGACGGCGCCGCTTCGTACGGGCGGGCGTCGAAATCGTCGATGCTTCACGGCGGGAGGCCTTAACGGCATGAACCCGAGTCAACACGTAGCGAGGCGCGGATTTCGGACACCGCCCGAGTCGAAAGATGACACGCCACCGAAGGTGGAACGGGCACGCTCGGTCGGCGCCGTGACCATCGCACATCGATCGCCTGGAAAGACTGCCGGACGGTCGGCGCAGGACCTTGGGATCTCCCACCCCGAGCGCATCGTCTATCCCGGCGCCGGCATTACGAAGCTCGACGTCGCGCAATACTATGACGTGATGGCAGAGCTCATTCTGCGCCACAGCAGGAACCGTCCCCTTGCGTTGGTCCGCTGCCCGGCCGGCCTTTCGGGTAGGTGTTTTTTTCAGAAGCACGCGACGGAAGCCGTTGGCGGCGGCTTGGCGGGCGTGCCGATCGAGGAGTCGGCCGGCATGGCGACGTATCTCGCCGCCGTGGACCGCCGAGGGCTCGTCGCGCTCGCGCAGATGGGCGTATTGGAATTGCATATCTGGGATTCGCGCGCGGACGCGATCGAACGTCCCGATATGTTCGTGATGGATCTCGATCCGGGCGAGGGGTTGCCGTTTGCCGATGTCGTCGAGAGCGCCCGGCTGATGCGCGCGTTGCTAGAGGAGCTCGGCCTGACGTCGTTCGTGAAAACGACCGGCGGAAAGGGGCTGCACGTGGTCGTGCCGCTGCGGCGACGCTCCTCGTGGGACGACGTGAAGCGCTTCACGCAGGGTCTCGCCGCTCACGTGGCGCACACGATGCCGGCCCGCTTCACCGACAAGATGGCCAAGCCGCGGCGCAAGGGCAAGATTTTCGTCGACTATCTCCGCAACGCGCGCGGCGCGACCGCCGTCGCGCCGTATTCGTTGCGAGCGCGCGCTGGCGCGCCGATCGCGACGCCGCTCCATTGGGATGAACTCACGCCCGGACTCGATCCCGGCAAATTCAATCTGAAGACGGCGTCACGATTGCGAACGCGAGCCGATCCGTGGCCCGGCTATTTCTACCTGGCGCAATCGATCACCGCCGACATGCGGCGACGACTTTGCGTCGATTAGCGATTTGTGAGCTGCGACCTCGGAAAGCCGCGACCATGAAACCCGCATCTTCGGCGCAATCCCCCTTGACGGTTGTCGCCGGCGACGGCGGCGATCGGATGACGCTCAAGGGTTCGCTCGACATCCGCACGCTCGCGCAGGCGGAACAATCGCTGACGCAGTGGTGGCTCAAAAAACGCGCCGCCCATGTGCTCGATTTGCGTGATCTCAGCAGTCTGGACACGCCGGGCGCGTTGTTCTTGTGCGGGCTCCGTGACCGGGGCGTGGAATTGAGCGGCGTCCCGACGCAGCATCGCGCGCTGCTCGTCTGATCGGCGGGCTCGAGCTCGAGCGGCTACCCAAACAGGCATCGAGTCCCCGATGGCGCCAACTCGTCATTCAATTGGGCAAGGGCGCCGACGACGCTTGGCATGACACGCTCGCGATCGTTACCTTTGTCGGCCGCTCGGCGAGCGCCATCGGGCAAGCATTGATTCATCCGCACAGCCTGCGGCTGCCCTCGATCTCTCGCCATGTCGACGAAACGGGCATCCACGCGCTGCCGATCATCGGGCTGATGGCGGTCATGATCAGCATCGTCATCGGTTATCAAAGCGTTGCCCAGCTACGTCCCTACGGCGGCGAGGATTTCACCGTCAATCTGGTCGCGGTGTCGGTGCTGCGCGAAATGGGCGTCTTGATCACCGCCATCATGGTGGCCGGCCGTTCGGGTTCCGCCTTTGCCGCGGAGATCGGCGTCATGAAGGCCCGCGAGGAAATCGATGCGCTCGAGGTGATGGGCATCGACCCGATGGAGGTGCTCGTCGTTCCGCGGCTCATCGGTCTTGTCATCGCGCTGCCGCTGTTGACGTTTTTCGCCGATGTCATGGGTTTGGTCGGCGGTGCGATGATTTCCAATGCGCTCCTCGACATCGCGCCGTTGCAATATCTGGATCGCGTGCGCCAGGCGGTCGACGATAGCGACCTGTTCGTCGGTCTGTTCAAGGCGCCGATCTTCGCCTTTTTCATCGGCATCATCGGCTGCATGCATGGGCTCAGGGTGAGGGGCTCGGCCGAGAGCGTCGGCCGCGAGACGACCCGCGCAGTCGTCAAAGCGATCTTTTTCGTGATCGTGCTGGACGCGCTGTTCTCGATCCTGTTCGAGAAGGTCGGCATATGAACGTCAAGCGCCAGCCCTCCACCGACCCCATCCTGTCCGCGCGCGGCATCGTCAACCGCTTTGGCAAGCAGGAAGTGCACGACAAGATCAGCCTCGACGTCATGGCCGGCGAAATCATCGGCATCGCGGGCGGTTCGGGGTCGGGCAAGTCGGTCCTCCTGAAGACCCTCACCGGCTTGCATCGGCCGAACGCCGGCGAGGTTCGACTGAATGGAAAGAAGATCGACGCGATCGATCGGTCCGAAAAAGCGTCGCTCATCGGCGTGCTGTTCCAACAAGGCGCGTTGTTTTCCTCGCTATCGGTGGCGCAGAACATCATGGCGCCGCTGCGCGAACACACGGAGTTGCCTCCCGGAGACATGGAAAGGATCGCGGCGATGAAGCTGGAGCTGGCCGGCTTGTCCGCCGAGAGCGGCACAAAGTTTCCTTCGGAGCTATCGGGCGGCATGGTCAAGCGTGCGGCGTTCGCGCGCGCACTCGCGCTCGATCCGCGGATTCTTTTCCTCGACGAGCCGACGTCGGACTTGGACCCGATCGCGGCGAGCGGCATCGATGCGCTCATCCGGCAACTGAATCGCAGCCTGGGCGTCACCGTGGTCATCGTCACGCACGATCTCAACACGCTGTTCACCATCTGCCACCGGTTCGCGGTGCTGGTCGAGAAGAAAATTACCGTCGGCACGCTGGACAAGCTGATGCGATCCGAACAGCCGTGGATTCACGGATTCCTACATGGCTCGCGCGCGCAGGGCGCGATGGCCGCGCGGAAACAAAACCATGGAAACGGATAAGCATTACTTCATCGAAGGCTTGTTCATCATCGGCCTCTCGATTGCCGCGGCCTTCTTCTTCGTCTGGCTGGCGAAATCCGGGCATCGCGACGATGTGCTCTACCGCATCCATTTCGCCGAATCCGTCAGCGGCCTTGCGCAGGGCGATCCCGTCAAGTTTCGCGGCGTCGACGTTGGAACGGTCAAGGCGATGATGCTCGATCCGGACGACCCGCAGCGCGTGCAGGTGGACGTCCGGTTGCGCAAGGACGCGCCGGTCAAAACCGATACCAAAGCCACGCTCAAGCTGAAGGGCATCACCGGCGTCGTTTTCGTCGAGCTGAACGGTGGAAGCGCCGGCGCGAAAACGCTACTTGCGGCCACGGCCGAGGGCCAGGTTCCGGAAATCCCCTCGGAAAAAAGCGGTCTCGCGACCGTTCTCGACCAGTTACCCAAGGTGATCGCGAAATTCTCGGCCATCGAGGACCAAACCAAGAAGGTGGTCACCGACGTCGGCGAAGTGACGAGCAAGATCAAGGAGAATCCGCTGCTGGGTCTTTCATCGTCGAAGAAAAAGACCACGCCGGCCGCGGCGCCGCCCGCGAGCAATCGGCAACCAAAACCATAATCCCCGTCGTTCCTTTCGAGCTAACGCGAGGAGACGCGACCATGCCCTACAAGACCATTTCGGATCTGCCGAAACCCCAGACGGACCAGTACGATCACCATCAGAAGGAGGCGTTCCTCAAGGCGTTCAACAGCGCCTACCAGGAATACGGCCATGACGAGAGCCGTGCATTCGCCGTCGCGCACCACGCGGCGAAACAGGCGGGCAAGCAGGAGAGCGCAACGTAGGGACGATTGCGGGCCGACGTCCGGGCAGCGCACACAGAAAGGGACCTTCCATGGTCAATCAAAGGACGGCCCCGTATGCAGCGCTTCTGCTGCGAGTGAGCCTAGGCCTAATGTTTCTCGCGCACGTCGCGTTGAAGATTTTCGTCTTTACCGTGCCGGAAACCGTCGGCTTTTTCCAATCGCT
>CATPAO010000392.1 GCA_955652025.1 Casimicrobiaceae bacterium | reverse complement strand
GGGCATTTTCGCTTAAAATGCCTGCCTCGCGCGATGAGCGGGCGCGAAACAAGGGTGGTTAGCTCAGCGGTAGAGCACTGCCTTCACACGGCAGGGGTCACTGGTTCGAACCCAGTATCGCCCACCAAATGAACCAAGGGGTTACGCGCAAGTGTAACCCCTCTTTTTTTGTGCCGCGACGTGCGCTGCATGCGCGCGCGCTTCGTCCTTGGTGATGACTATTACTTCGACTTAGACATGATTGCTGCATTCGTATTCGATGCCTATGGCACGCTCTTCGACGTGCATTCGGTTGCGGCGCTCGCCGAAGAGCTCGCACCCGGAAACGGCACGGCGTTGTCGCGATTGTGGCGTACGAAACAACTCGAGTACACGTGGCTGCAGTCGCTGATGGCGTCGGCCCGCTTTCCGCGCGAGGATTTCAAGGCCCTCACCGCGCACGCGCTCGACTATGCGAATGCCGCGCTCGCGCTCCGACTCGACGCCAACGCGCGGATCCGCTTGCAGGACGCCTATCTGCATCTGCTGCCCTTTCCGGAAGCGCGCTCGGCGCTTGCGGCGCTGGCGCCGCGTCCGCGGTGGATCCTGTCGAACGGCACGCTCGGGATGTTGGAGCCGCTCGTTCGTTCGACGGAACTCGATACCGTGCTCGACGGCATCCTGTCGGTCGATCAGGCGGACGTCTACAAGCCCAGTCCGCCCGTTTATCAGCTCGCCGTGGATCGTCTCGGATTGCCGCCCGGAGAGATCGCGTTCGTGTCGTCGAACGGATGGGACGCGGCCGGCGCCAAGGTGTTCGGCTTCACGACGTTTTGGATCAACCGGGACGGCCAACCCACCGAGCGGCATGCGCCGGCGCCCGATTTCACGATCGCGTCGCTCGCCGAAATTCGCGGGCACGCGGCGCTGTGATCCCGGCCTACGGGCCGCCGACTGAGGAACGTCACGCCACCCGCACCGCGCCGCCCTTCGGGCGGCAGGCCGCTACCGCCTCGCGAATAGCGGCGATCGCTGCCGGGCGCGGAAAGCTTTTCCGATATGCGAGCGCGATGCGCCGGGCCGGGGATGGTCTCGTGAACGGGACCGGCACGACCATCCGGCTGTGGTAACGCGGCGTCAGCGCGTCGCGCGGCAACACCGATACGCCCAGTCCCGACGCCACCATGTTGCGCACCGTTTCCAGCGAGTTGGTGCGCGTCACCTGCGCGTCGGCGCGCGCGAGCTCCGGACAGGCGTCCAGCACCTGATCGCGAAAACAGTGGCCGACGTTCAACAGGATCGTGTGCTCGGCCGGCAGCTCGTCGGGCGCGATCGATTTCCGTTTGGCCCATCTGTGCCCGTGCGGCACGACGACCTGGAACGGTTCTTCATAGAGGAATTCCGTGGCAATGCCGGGTGGCCGGAACGGCAGCGCGACGATCGCCGCGTCGATACGCCCGGTCTTGAGCGCCGTCTCCAGGTTCTCGGTCAGGTTTTCCTCGATGTCGAGCGGCATCTGCGGCGCGCGCGCGTGCAGCAACGGAATCAGGTCGGGCAGAAGATAGGGACCGATTGTGTAGATCACGCCGATCTTCAACAGACCGACGAGCTGGTTGCGCCCGGCTTGGGCAATTTCTCGGATGCGGGCGGTCTCCTCTAGCACTTTCTGCGCCTGCTCGACAATGCGCTCGCCGACCGGCGTGATCGTGATTTCGCTTTTCCCGCGCTCGAACAGCGGCGCGCCCAACTCCTCTTCCAGTTTCTGGATCGCCACCGACAACGCCGGCTGGCTCACAAAGCACTTCGTCGCGGCGCGGCCGAAGCTGCGCTCCTGTGCGACCGCGACGATGTACCGAAGCTCGTTCAACGTCACCGATGCCTCGCGCCTAACGTTTGCCGGCAAGAAAGCGGGTGAACCCTGCGCCGACCTCGTGATGCTTCAGGCCGAAATCGACGGTCGCCTGCAGATAGCCGAGCTTGGTGCCGCAATCGTAACGGCGACCCTCGAACGTGTATGCCAGCACCCGCTCCCCGGCGAGCAGCCGTGCGATGCCGTCGGTCAACTGAATCTCGCCGCCAGCGCCCGGCGGCACCGCGCGCAAATGCCCGAAAATCGCCGGCGACAACACGTAGCGGCCCACAACGGCGAGCGTCGAGCGCACGCTCCCCGCCGCGGGCTTTTCGACGATGCGCGAGATCCGGCCGATCCGCCTGTCCGCGGGCTCGGGCACGGCCTCGACGATGCCGTAATTGCCGATGTCCGCCGGCAACACTTCCGTCACGCCGATCGTCGACGCATTTTCGCGCGACGCGACGTCGATCATCTGCTTGATGACGGGGACCTGCGCGTCGATCAGGTCGTCGGCCAACAGCACGGCGAATGGCTCGTCATTGACGACCGGCGCCGCGCAAAGCACCGCGTGGCCGAGACCGAGCGCCTCGGTCTGGCGGATGTAAACGCAATTGATCCCCGGCGGCGTCGCCGCCTGCACCGCTTCCAGCAGCGCGGTCTTGTTGCGGAGCGCCAGCTCTGTCTCGAGCTCGTATGCCTTGTCGAAATGATCCTCGATCGCGCGTTTGTTGCGGCCGGTGATGAACATCATGTCGGTGATGCCGGCCGACGCGGCCTCCTCGACCGCGTACTGGATCAGCGGCTTGTCGACCACCGGCATCATTTCCTTCGGGCTCGCCTTGGTGGCCGGCAGGAACCGGCTGCCGATGCCGGCCACCGGAAACACCGCTTTGGTGAGTTTTTTCATGGGTTCACTGTCGATTGGTTTGGCGATCGAGGTCGGTCACATG
>CATPAO010000391.1 GCA_955652025.1 Casimicrobiaceae bacterium | reverse complement strand
CCTTCGCTCCGACTGAAACGAGTCGGTGAGTATTATTCTGTCCGCGTTGGCTTGCACTACCGCGCGCTCGGCGTCGCTGTCAAGAACGGTATCTCCTGGTTCTGAATCGGTACTCATGCCGAGTACGACAAGATCGTTGGCTAAACACGCCGTCAACTGGACGCGCCGGTACAGGCCTTCTACCTGACCTGCGTCAGCGCGGCGCGCCGCTCAACCTTGATCGTTTAGGCCCCAAGCACTATGACGCCACTAACATTTCTTCGTGCTGCGGCACCGGCACTGATCGCGGAATTAGTGATGTTCCTCTTTGTCCGGGATCTGCAGGCTTCGAGTCAAACGGCGCTTCTGTCTCTCACTCTCGTCTCATGGGTCGCGCTGCCGGCTTTGGCCGGTTTTCGCGTTTCCCGCGCCGGCGGTACTCGCCTCCTTGCGAGCGTCGGCGGCGGCGCAGTCTCTGGGGTCACGCTCGTATGCGCGATAGTGTCTGAGTGGCTCATCACGCGCGATGTGCCGGCTCTTGGCGGGCTCGTGTTTCCAACGCTCGTTATCGCCCTCCCAATCCAGGCACTGTCCGGATTTGTGGCTGGCTGGGCAGCAACGCGCCGAGCGAGTCCTGGGGCCTAACCCGGCTATGTCTTCTCTCATCCGATTGTTGTCGACGCTTCAATCTTGGCACTTCGACGCCGACTTGAGCTGGGGAAGTCCTTTCCATTCGTTCAACCGGACGCGCCGGTACAGGCCTTCTACTTAGCGTGCGTCAGCGCGCGCCCGCCTGCTCCCGCAGCCTCCATTGTGGGAAAGCCGGCGCTTGCCGAGTACTACGCGACGCAGCGATTCAATCTCATTGGTCTGAATGCTGAGCTGTTGAATCGAATAGCGCTCAGAAACAAGGTCATCGATCACGAGCGTATCACGGGCGTTCGGGAGCGCCCGTTAGAAGTAGCGGCCGTGTACGAAGTTACCGATGGCCTCATTCGAACAGTTTGGTTCTTTGCCGCAGAATGAAGGCACTACCACCTTAAGCGATGAATCATTAATCACGAGGAGAGTATCCATGGGCTTGCGCTTCATCAAGATTGCCGTCGTTTATTTGGTCATCGGCACACTGCTCGGCTTCGCAATGGGTCTCAGCCAGAAGTTTGTTCTCGTGCCCGTCCACGCACACGTGCTGCTCCTTGGATGGGCGTCCCTCGCGCTCGCTGGGCTGGTGTATCACTTCTATCCATCGGCTTCGATCACGCGCCTGGCCCGTTTCCATTTCTGGCTTCACAACATCGGCCTGCCGCTGTTCATGGTCGGTCTCGGGTTCTTGCTCACGGGAAACGAAACGGCGTTCCCGCTGGTCCTCGTTTCGGCTATTGCGGTGATCGTTGGCCTTGTGCTGTTCGCGGCTAACGTGCTGCTCAATATCAAATCGCCTTCGCCGGCGGAATAACGGAGAATCGAATGCCCAGCGCCGAAACCTTGGAGCGATTCATTGCCCGCGTCGAACAGAATGCACATGCCGAGGCCCTTGAAGAGTTTTATACCGCGAACGCTTCAATGCAGGAGAACCTGTCCACGCCGCGCGTTGGGCGCGACGCTCACGTGGCGAACGAACGTCGCGTAATTGCCAAGGCGAGGACACTCGTCTCGAAATGCATCCGTCCGGTATTCGTGAGCGGCGACAAGGTCGTAATTCGCTGGACATTCCAGTTCGAATGGCTGGATGGAACGGTGACCCGCATGGAGGAGCTCGCCTACCAGCGCTGGGAGGGTGAGCGCGTTGCAGAGGAGACGTTTTTCTATGACCCGGCGCAACGTATCCCGAAGAGGATGCACACGTAGTGGCTGGGCACCGCTCGTTGCTGATGTTGCTCGCCTGGATGTGCTGCTCCCGCGTGGCACACGCCACCGAGCGCCCGGGCGACACCGCGATGGCGGCCGACCTTCGGAAATACTCGGTCGCCGCGATTGCGGTACAAAGAGACTATCTGTCTCTGAGCGAAATCGCCTCCGGCGAGGAGCGCTTCAATCTCTATTGGACGCACAACCAGTCGGCAGGCACGTGGCGGCAGATTGAATTCTTGCGGACACTCCTCGACCTCGCGGTTGCAGCGATCTTGCCGGCCGACGAGCAAAAGATGCGCGCGGCGCTTCGAGACCAAGCACAATTCGCGTTATGGGAGCTCGATCAGAACATTGCGCATCTTGGCAGGGGCACCGCCGACGTCAATCGACCTGAATATTTTCGACTGAACGAAGTCCTACGTTCGCTGCTGCAGAACGTTCGAACCACCGTCGCGCGGTTGTCGGCCGGCTAGCGGCGCGTCGGAGGAACGGTTGCCAAGTATCATAGGATCATGAACCGCCTCGTCGAAATCCGCTCGTACAAACTCAAACCTGGCAGCGGCACCCGGTTTCACGAACTCGTCACCCACGACAGCCTTCCGTTGCTTCGGCAATGGGGCATCGAGTTGGTCGCTTTCGGCCAATCCGCGCACGAACCGATTCGTACTTCTTGAGGCGGGCGTATGACAGCCTCGATCATCGAAAGGGTCCGCGTGAGTCGATCGTCGAGCTCATCGAATCCGATCTGGATGCAGTCTTCTGGCTCACCCCGGAAGCGGTTGAAGCGATCCGCCAATCCTCCGGTCTCCGCCCTATGATCGCCGTTGCTCCGATCGATTTGCTCTCTGCCTGGGTCGCCCTCTGCCTGGCGTGGGCGGCGTGGTTGGTTCAAGGCGCGAGGCCGCCAGTTTGAATGCCGCCTGTCGGTGGGCGCTCGGTCGAACATGGCGGCTGGAACGCTCGCGCCGTCCAATCTCGGCCAGAATGCGAACGCCCGCATGAACAGCCTCATCGTTGGCGTCATCGCCGGCGCAATCGGGATGGGCTATTTCATTTACGGGAAGCGTCAGACCAAGATCGTCCCCATGGTTGCGGGCGTATTGCTGTGCATCTATCCTTATTTCCTCGACAGTCTTCTTTGGCTCTCCTTGATCGGCGCAGTGCTCGTCGTCGCGCCATTCGTGATCGACGCTTAGGCGCCATGTTGGATGCCGATACGTTGGCCTCGAACGATCGTATCGAGAAGAGCGTCAAGAACACTAAAGCGCGGCTTGTCGTGCAGCACGACCCGGCCGATTTTCAAGGCGCTGCCGAAATTTTACCGCCTGTCTCGCCTGAGCGCGCGTTGACGAAGTCCGAATACTCTCCCAGAATCGCGACGCCGCTCACCCAGGAGACTGTCATGACAGGGCTTTCCGCGCTGTGGCTCCCGATCCTGTTGTCGTCGGTCATCGTGTTCGTCGCGAGCTCGCTCATTCACATGGTGTTGCCTTGGCACAAGAGCGATTTTCCGAAGCTGGCGAACGAGGATCAGGCGAGGGATGCGCTACGCCCGCTCGCCATTCCGCCGGGCGACTATTACATTCCCCGCCCGTCGAACAGCCAGGAAATGCGCTCGCCGGAGTTCGCCGAAAAGATGCGCCAAGGCCCGGTGATGATGCTCACCGTGATGCCGAACGGTCCCATGTCGATGCAGAGAAACCTCATCATGTGGTTCGCGTACACCGTCGTCGTCGGAATTTTCGCCGGGTACGTCGCGGGGCGCGCACTGCCCGCCGGCGCACCTTACCTTCGCGTGTTCCAGTTGGTCGGCGTCACCGCGTTCATCGGGTATGCCCTCGCGCTCTGGCAGTTGTCGATCTGGTACCGCCGTGCGTGGAGCATCACGATGAAGGCGACCGTCGACGGGCTGATCTACGCGTTGCTGACCGCGGGCACGTTCGGTTGGTCGTGGCCGCGATGACTCCCGGACGCCCACTCGGATTTAGCCAAGGGAAAATTGGATGCGATCGACCGCGATCATCGTAGGCGGATTGCTGTTGTTCGGGCTTTTCGCGCTGGTCGCGGGGAGGATAGGCGGCGGCGCACCGGCGATCGTCACCGTGGCCAAGGCCTTCATCCCGATCTGGTTGGCCGCGGCACTCGTCAACCTGTGGATCGGCGTCGCCCGGGCCGGCTATCCGGTGGCGGAAGAGGCGCCGATCTTCGTCGCGATATTCGTGATTCCCGCGGCCGTCGCGGCGTTCGTCTGGTGGAAGTACTCGTAGCCACAACGTACCGGCGCGTGGGCCAAAACGCGATGCCCAAGTGAATCGAAACCTGATTGCGACTCTCGGCGCCATCGTCGGCATCGCGGCGGCGCTTGCGGGTTTCTACTTTGCGTTCTTCGCCGCGGCGGCGCGCGTTCCGCCTGGCAGGGAGCTGGGCATGATCGGCGCGTCGCTCGGCATCGCGTGCGTACTTGCCTGCGTGGCGATCGGGTTCATCGCCCACCGGTGGGCACAACGGGGTCGACAAAACAAATAGCGCCGTCATCGCACGAAACCATCTCAATCGATAACTTCCGTAGGAGCCCTCGTGGAGCACGCCCTCACGACCACCGCATTCACCCTCGACGGTTACAAAGTGATCCGCAATCTCGGCGTCGTGCGCGGGATCACGGTTCGATCGCGGTCGATCTTCGGGACGATCGGCGGCTCGTTGCAGACCCTCGTCGGCGGCAACATTTCCTTATTCACCAGCCTGTGCGAAAAGACCCGGAGCGAAGCGTTCGAGATGATGCTTTCGCACGCCGGCGAAGTCGGCGCGAACGCGGTGATCGGCATCCGCTACGACGCGACGGAGTTGATGAACGGCGTCACCGAGGTGCTCTGTTATGGCACGGCAGTCGTCGTGACCCCGAGCGGGGGCTGACCGCGGCGCCAGTGTTTGGGCGCGATGCCACGCGCGCCGATGTGCCTACACTTCGATCGAGACCTCCGTCGTGAGCGCCCGGCCGCTCCGCCCGGTCGGCGTCGCCGTCAATATCGGTCGCTGATCCGCCCGCCGAGCCGGCGGTGGCATACTGCGGGCTTGTCGATGTCAAACCACGCCCCGGAAGGATCGTCAATTGGCAAAACCCAACTATGCGTTCGCGAAGCGCCAGCGGGACCTCGCCAAGAAGCAAAAGCGCGAAGAGAAGCTGAAAAAGAAAGCCCCGCCCGGCGAGCCGCCGGCCGGCGAGACTGTGACGCCGACGCCCGACGGCACGAAGGTCGTCGCCTGATCGTGTGACCGGCGCCCGCTTGGGGTCACCTTCCGATCAGCGGCGCCGGAATTGCAGCAGCATCAGCGGGTCGCAGGTCGTGGAACGATGTGCGGGGACGCCGACTCGAACGGAGGCAACGCCCGGCCGTCGACGTCGTTTCGCAAGAATCCCGTCGACCTCGGCAGACTCCCGTTTGACGTGTAGCGAACAACGCGTTCGTCGGACCGCCTGCAAAATTCGCGGAAGCGAGTGAAAATGCAGCTTCGGACGACGGGCCGATAGGCTTTACAGTATCGGGCCACCGGTGGAATTCGCTGTTCGGTCGGCCGGCGCCGATTGAGTTTGGAGCAAGAGATGAAGCGAGGGGCGCTCTACAGCAGCTCCACACCGCCCCGCCGGCGTGCAGAGGGGCGCCCAGCGCCCGATACGGATCCCGGCCCTGGCGGCGAGCCCGGCGAAACTCCGAAGGTGGTCGAACGACGCCGCACACGTGCCAAGAATTTCATCGGCCGCCACGCGCATTCGCTGCTGGCGGTGG
>CATPAO010000390.1 GCA_955652025.1 Casimicrobiaceae bacterium | reverse complement strand
TGCGAATCTCGGCGGGCCCGGTAATCTCCCACTCCGCGTAGCGTTCGGCGATCGCATGCCGCTCGGCCACGTAACGCGCGCGGACCCACTTGCCGGTGCGCGGATCGCGGTGGCGGAAGGGGTAGAGCAAAAGTGGGGAAATGCCGAGCGCGAAGAGCATTGGCGCAATTATCTGCCTCGCTGCACGCTTGCGCACACGGCATATAGCTTACGCATGTGCGCACCCACGAATCGGCGCAGTGCTAGGTCGGTTGCGTCGGACCGTCCCAATCCAATGGCAACCAGTCGCGCGCCGTTTCGTCGAGCCAACTCCCAAGGATGTGGAGCCCGGCCTTTACAACCCCAACGCGAATCACGTAGGCGGCAAGAAATTCCTCCGGCAAGCATGGCGCCACTTCGGCGGCGACCGCGGTCGCAAATTTTCTCATCGAGCGGAATGCCCTGCAGTTGTTCGGGCGTGAGACCGCTGATGTCGTGCTCGACCAACGCGCCAAGTTCAGGGTTCCAGATCCTGATGACAGTCACAGCGCCCCCAAATGTGGTCAGGCTACGTCCAAACGCCCGACGGTCTAATGCCGTTGCGGGTGATGAATCGTCGCATGCACCCCAATTCTTCGCAACGCTGACGATTGGCTGCATCCCCGCATGACGCTGACATGGAGTGCATGCTGTCGCCTGCGCAGACCTAGCTTAGGCTTGACGTCGCAATCGCATCAGCGTCGAATCGTCGTGGTAACGCACAACGGGGAGGCCGTCATGAATCGTCGCGGGATGCTGTTGTCATCGGCGGTGGTCATCGTTCAATTACTGTTCTCCGCCGCCGCGGTTGCGACCGATGACCGAGTAGTGGTGCCGATTGCCACAGCCGAGGCAACGGCGGTCGCGCTGGCGCCGACTCCCCACATCCTGCCTTCGCCGCTGCTTGCAGTGGATCAGAACCGCGCGACGGTGGTCGATCGAATCGTGGCGCAGTGGAGCGAACCGTTGCGTCAATCGGGCGCGACGCTGAATGCGGAGCAACTGCGCACGCTGCTCGCGGGATTGCGCTCCGATCACTTGCTGGCGGCGAGCCTGGCCGGCACGCTCGACGGATTACGCGATGTCATTGCCCATGCGGTAACCGCAACCGCGGACGTGAAGGCGAATCTGCTCCACACCAAGGCGCTGGGGGACACGAGCGATGATCTGGCGTACACGCCGGTGACTCCCTGCCGGCTGGCGGATACGCGGGTGGCGGGTGGTTTCTTGGGTGCCAACAGCACGCGCGACTTCAAGGTGTGGGTGCCGTCGGGCGGATTTACCGCGCAGGGTGGGGATAGCGGCAATTGTGGCGTGCCGGCCAATCCGGCAGCGGTGGTGCTGAATATTGCGGTAGTGAACATGACGGGGTTTGGCAATCTGATTGCGTATCCGACCGGCGGGGCGTTGCCCAACACCAGCGTCCTCAACTATCAGGGCGGGACATTCGCCCTCTCCAACGGGGCGATCATTCCGGCCTGTGTGCCGGACTGCGCCAATCAACTCACGGTAAACACCAACGGCGCTGGGGCTGATGTGGTCATCGACATTGTCGGCTACTTTAGGGCACCGGCCGGTCCGGGCAATTATTTCGTTCAAGGCGGCAATGCCTTCGGCACCACGGCGTTGCTCGGCACAACCGATAACCAATCGGTAACCATTCTGACCAACAACCAGCCGGCGCTGCGCTTGACCCCAGTTAACGGTGTTACCTACACCAACGTGGTAAATGTCGTAAATGGCTCGCCGCTGAACAGCATCGACGCGGGCGTTGTGGGCGCGACGATCAGCGGGGGTGGAACCAGCATAACCGCGAGCCCAGCTCCCAATCACATCACCAAGTCGTTCGCCACGATTGGGGGCGGAGTAAACAACACTGCGAGTGGCAATGGCTCGACGGTGGCCGGGGGTTTTGGCAACACTGCGAGCGGCCAGGACGCGGTGGTGCCCGGCGGACTCTTTAATACCGCAAGTGGATTCGCGAGTTTCGCCGCCGGCCATCAGGCGAAGGCTACTACCGACGGATCGTTTATCTGGGCTGATTCGCGGAATTTCGATTTCGGCCCGTCGGTGGGCAACTTTTTTGGTGTCAGGGCCACGGGCGGAGTGGGCCTGACCATCGCCATCGACCCGACCACCGGCGCGGTCACCCAGTTCTGCAACCTGTTGCCGCCCATCGCGAGTTGGTCATGCACGAGCGACCGGGACGCAAAGGAAAACTTCGTCGCGGCGGACGGCATGGACATCCTGCGGCGGCTGGTGGCGATGCCTCTCTTCTCGTGGACCTTCAAGGGCGCTGACCCTGCCATCCGCTCGCTCGGACCCACTGCCCAGGATTTCTACGCGGCCTTCGGCTTGGGCAGGAACGACAAGAGCATCGCAAACGTCAATCTGGATGGCGTGGCACTGGCCGCGATCCAGGGGTTGAACGCGAAGCTCGAGGATCAGGCCACAACTATCAGCGAGCAGCAACGCGAGATCGCGGAATTACGCCACATCCTCATGGATCTGCGAAGTATGATCGAGGTTAAGGCGGCACCTTATTGACATGGGCATGATGCAACCAAACGACATCGCGACCGACGGCGTCGTACATGCCATGCAGCTCGCCCGGCGACGACGTTTCCCTCGGCCGAGCCGGTGCGGCCAACTATATTGAGTCGTCAGGCAAGTAGCAGTGGAGCGTCCAACGTGGCGCAGGATGAACCCGAAGACAGAAATGCATGTCCTTTCCAGAGCTTCTGTCATGGGCGTGGAGAGAGACGCCCCCTGTACACCGGAACGAATTTACTGATTCACCTTTTCGCCGTTCCACTGTTTGTGGTCGGCAACTTCCTGCTTATTGCAGGTATTGCCATCGACCTATGGCTACTCGTCGCGGCACTCCCATGTATCGTAGTGTCTTTGGTACTGCAAAAATTCGGCCACTCGTTGGAACGTAATCAGGCGCTTCCATTCGCGGGTTCACGAGACTTTCTGAGACGCATATATGCGGAGCAACTCTGCAACCTCTGGCGGTTCCTATTTTCGCGCCAGTGGTACGCCAGTTTCAAGGCACGCGACAAGAACGCGTAGCCCGGCGTTCAACGGACCCTGCGGTTCACGCCTTCTACTTGGCGATCGTCGGTGGCGGCGGGCCGGTCTTGTTAGATGGCTCCAGTAGGAATGGCGCTGCTCATGAAGTACACCCGGCAGCGCAATTGAGCTCCTGTCCATCTCGAAAGGTGCCAACAGTCATGATTTCGCAATTTTTTGAAGTTCAGATCAAAGAAGGGCAAATCGATCGCTATCTCGATCTCGCAGCTTCATTAAAACCATTTCTCGAGGCGATGGGCGGCTGCCTCTTCATCGACAGGTTCAAGAGCTTGAATCGAAAGAATCTCCTGCTTTCCTATCAGATATGGCAGGACGAAGGATCCATGATCGCTTGGCGGGTCGATGCAAAGCACCATACGGTTCAAGAAACAGGCCGCCAAAAAGTCTTCGCCGACTACCGAATTCGGATTGCACAGGTCATCCACGAGGAGCGGCCCAAGAAAACGGCGTGGCGTCCCGAGCGTCTGAGTCCGTATAACGACCCCAAGAGGCGGCCACCGACTTTTGTCGTTGCCTCTGAATCGCGGAATCGAGAGCTGCCGGTGGAAACGCCTTGGAGACGCGATGTGTTCGAGAGCGTCTATAGGCCCGGAATTTTCGCTCATCTTGTTGACGTTCCGTCGTCTGACGGCGGTGTCGGCTTTGGCCAACAACTTTTTGCGGATTCGACGACCGAATACTTTCGCGTATTTGAAGTGATGCGCGACTACGGGATGTTCGATCGCGGAGAAGCACCTCAGTATTACCCACCTGTACCACCGCCGATGCAGTGAAACCGAAAAGACTGGACTGAACCGTATGCACCTTACGCCATCTAACCGTGCGGTCGAGGGCGACGCTGTGCAAGCGGCGCTTCGCTTGCTTGCACGCGCGCCTCACCGCAGACGTTAGGCGCCGTCATTCTGTCGCGGAACACGTGGACATCGAGTACAAAATTAGGTTCGCTGTGCCAGCCAATTTCAACCCCAGTCGCTTGTTCAGGCAGTTGCCGAGCCCAATCGAAAGAAGCGCCATGGCCGAGATCTACAATTACAGGTTGGAACCGGATGGCTTTTACTTTGTGGACCGCGCGGTAAATCCGGGCGTTGCGTCAATTGCGCTGAGATGCTTCATTGACGAGGCGTTGCGAGTGGGTGGCTCCATCGAAATTGCTCAGCCGTGATGCTCAATCGTGAATCGACGTGAACCGCTTTGATGACGTTCAGTGGTGCCGGGGAAGGGACTCGAACCCTTACGGTATCACTACCGGCGGATTTTGAGTCCGCTGCGTCTACCAGTTCCGCCACCCCGGCGAAGGAGGTTCCGGACAAAGCGATCGTCGCGTTGCCCGGTGACGGCAAAACCGTCATTATCGCGGAAATCTCGACGGTCGGGTCGAAGTCTCGGCTCAATCTGTCCCGACCTCCCGCGCCTCGAACCTTGGGCTCCGATCGCGATGGACGTCGTTCGCAACGTGCTTTTCGTTATGTGCGACCAGCTCCGTCGCGACCATCTGTCCTGCTACGGCGGACGGGTCCACACGCCGCACCTCGACGCGCTGGGTGCGCGAGGCGTGCGCTTCGATCATGCGTATATGCAAGCCGGCGTGTGCGGGCCGTCGCGTATGTCGCTCTACACCGGACGCTACGTGAACTCGCACGGCGCGACGTGGAACCGCGTTCCGCTGTCGGCGGCGGAGTACACGCTCGGCGATTACCTGCGCGTGGCGGGACGCACCGCGGCGCTGGCGGGCAAGACGCACGTGCTGCCCGACGACGACGCGCTGGCGCGTTTTGGCATCGAGATCGAAGCGGAACGCGGCGCGTTGTTGCGCGAGGGCGGGTTCGTCGCGCTCGACCGCTACGACGGCCATTCGCCTCCGGGTCCGGAGTCGGGCTACGCCAACTATCTGCGCGCGCATGGCTACACGAGCGGCGATCCTTGGAGCGATTTCGTCATCGCGATGGAGGACCGTGGGCAGGTGGTCTCCGGCTGGCACATGCGCAACGTCCACCTGCCGGCGCGCGTGCGCGACGAGCACTCGGAGACGGCGTATATGACGGACCTCGCGCTCGATTGGATTCGCGACCAAGGCGAACAACCGTGGGTGCTGCATCTGTCGTATGTGAAGCCGCACTGGCCCTATGTCGCGCCCGCGCCGTGGCATGCGTTGTATCGCGGCGGCGACATCGGACCGCTCCGGCGCGGGGCGCAGGACGGCGGCGCCGACGAGCATCCGGTGGTGCGTGCTTACCGCGAGCACGAGGAGTGCCGAAGCTTCGGGCGCGAGGATGTCGCGCGTCACGTGCGGCCCGCGTACATGGGACTCTGCGCGCACGTCGACTATCATTTCGGCCGCGTTTTGCGGGCGCTCGACGGCGCCGGACGGATGCGCGACACGTTGATCGTGTTCACGTCGGACCACGGCGACTTTCTGGGCGATCGGGGCTTGGGCGAGAAGGAGCTCCTGTACGACGAGATCGTGCGGGTGCCATTTCTGCTCTACGATCCGTCGCCCGCCGCGGATGCGACGCGCGGCAGCGGCGATTCGCGCTTTGTCGAAGGCGTCGACGTCGTGCCGACGATCCTGGAAGCGCTCGGCCTGGCATCGCCGGCGCATCGCGTCGAAGGCCGCTCGCTGTTGCCGCTCACCCGTGGCGAGGCGTCGGCATGGCGTGATTGCGCCTACGCCGAGCTGGACTACGGATTTCGCCGCGCGCGTCAGGTGCAGCGGCGCGACGTGCACGAATGCCGCGCGTGGATGGTGCGCACCGAACGCTGGAAATACATTCATTGGCAGGGCATGCGCGCCCAACTCTTCGATCTCGCCGCCGATCCGGGCGAAGCGTTCGACCTCGGTGCGACCGCGGATCACGCCACCGTTGAAGCGGAGCTCAAGGAGCGCCTGTTCGACTGGCTCGCCGCCGCCAAACGACGGACGACAGTCACCGACGCCGAAGTCCTGCACCGCACGGACGGCCATCGCCGCCACGGCATCCACATCGGCATCTGGTAGACGGCGGTGCCGCGCCCGTGCGGGCGATCAGATATGCAACAGCGCGAGCGCACCCAGGCCGACCGAAACGGCCGCGGCGCCATACGCAACGTACTTGAGCTGATTATTGCGGGTCAGCAACGTGATGGCGGCAAGCGCAATCGAGATCTGGATCAGCGTCATCGCCTGTGCCCAACGATGATGGACGTGCATCGACGCTTCGCTGCTGCCCTCGGCCTCGTTCGACTGCTCCTCGAACTTTTTCGCGTCCTGCATGATCGCGGCTTTTTCGTCGGAGTATCGCTTGGCTTCGGACTTGTATTTCTCGGCCTGGTCGCCCACAACCAGTGTCGCGCCCAATTCGGCCAGGTTCTGCTTGTTGCTTTTCGCCTGATAGAAGTTCCACTGATCCGAGGCCTCGGTCTTCCTGATCGCGGCCTCGTTCTTGAACAGAAGCGCGTCGTTCTGTGTCTTGCCGGCCATGTAGCCGAATAGCGCGCCGAGTGTGGCGAAGATGGCGGTCATGACCGCAATGCGCCCGGCGAACGGATCGCCGGAATGCGCGGCATTTTCGACCTCATGATCGTGCGGACCGTGAACGTGAAATTCGTCTTCGGACATTTTTGGTCTCCCAAAGAAAAGGCGTGGTTACCGAGCAAGGGCGTGTTCAATCAACGGCGCGGCGATAAGTGACGAACGCGTAATGGAATCGGCCGGGATCGGCCTGGCAGTGCGATTCGCGCGCGGTTTCGCGCCACGTGCCGCGGTCGAATGCTGGAAAGTGCGTGTCGCCGTCGAACGCGCGGTCGATTTCGGTCAAATGCAATTCGTCGGCGCGCAGCAGTGCGAGCCGATAGAGCTCGGCGCCGCCGATGCAGAATGCCGGCGCCGGACATGCGACGCGCCGCAACGCTTCATCCAGTGACCCTGCGACCTCCGCGCCGGCTGCCTGATAGTCGGCACGATGGGTGACAACGATGTTCTGCCGCTCCGGCAACGCCCGCGGCAACGTCTCCCAAGTCTTGCGCCCCATGATCACGGCATGGCCGGTCGTGACTGCGCGAAAGCGCTTCAAGTCGTCGGGCAGGCGCCACGGCAATCCGTTGTTGGCGCCGATGACGCCGTTCTTCGCCACGGCCGCGATCAGCACGAGGCGCGCCGGCGCGACAACGGCTCGCGTGGCCGCACGGGCGGGGAAGGGGAGCGGGTCGGCAAGCGGCATCCGGATCCGATTGAGAGTGTCATAATCGCAGCGATTATAACGACCGGGCCGCCCGAACTGCGTGTATTACCCTCGCTCCTTTCTCAAGTTCATCCTGCTGGGCTTTCTACTCGTCAGCCTGCCGCTCGTCTATGCGCTCGCCGAATTGATTCTGTCGCTCGACCGGCTGGCGTCGCAGGCCGGCGAGGAAGTGTTGCAGGCGGCACAGGCCGGCCGGACGAGCCGCCTGATGTTCGAGCAGACGACAACGCTCGAACGGATCGCGCGCCAGCACCTGATCCTCGAGGACAACGCCCTGCTCGACGATTATGCCCCGGTGCGACAGGAGTTCCGCCAGGCGGCGCAGCAGCTCGCCGCGCTGCCGCTCGAACCCTCGCAGCAGGCCACACTCGCCGATCTCACCGAACGCGAGACCCGCCTGTACCGGCGGCTGACCGCACCACAGCGCACGTCCGACATCGGCGTCGAAATCGTCGATGGCTATGCGCAGCTGGTCGACGGCGCGCGCGCGATGACGACAGCCGCCAATCAGCTGACGCAGCGCGCGATCGAGCGCCTGCAGGTCACGGCGACGCAGGGTCGGGAGAAATGGTTCTACGTCGGGCTCGCCACCGTCGGCATCGCGATCGCGCTCGCGATCCTGTTCGCCACGCTGATCGCGCGGCCGATCCGCCAGCTCGATCAGGCGATTCGCGAGATGGGGACCGCCGATTTCACCCATGCGATTCAGGTGAGTGGGCCGCAGGATTTGCGCTATGTCGGTCAGCGCCTCGAGTGGCTGCGCACGCGCCTCGCCGAGTTGGAGCAGCAGCAAACGCAGTTCCTGCGCCACGTCTCGCACGAACTGAAGACGCCGCTCACCGCCGTGCGCGAAGGCGCCGAGCTGTTGCGCGACAACGTCGGCGGCCGCTTGTCGGCGGAGCAGCAGGACATCGTCCGCATCGTGCGCGACAACACGCTCGAGTTGCAGAAGCTGATCGAGGACTTGTTGGCTTACCAGCAGTCGCGCGCGATCGAGCCGGTGACGGTCGGGCCGATCGTGCTGTCGGACGTGGTCTCCCGAGTCGTGCGCGAGCAGAAGCTCGCGGCGCTTGCGCGGCTGATCTCGTTCGACACGAAGCTCAAGCCGGCGCTTGTTGTGGGCGACGCTGAAAAAATCCGCACGATCGTCGACAATCTCGTGTCCAACGCGATCAAATATTCGCCGCGCTCCGGAGTGATCGAGTTGGCCGCCGCCGCTTCGGGCAGCGACGCGATCCTCGACGTGATCGATCAGGGACCGGGAATCGCCCCCGATCATCGCGGGCGCATCTTCGATTCGTTCTATCAGGGCCCTGCGCCGGTCGACGGCCGCGTCAAGGGCTCGGGTCTCGGGTTGGCCATCGCGCGTGAATATGCGATGGCGCATGGCGGGCGGATCGAGCTTCTCGATCGCGCCGACGGCAAGCGCGGCGCCTGGTTTCGGCTGACGTTGCCGTTGCTGCCGGGAGCCGCTGCCGCAAGAAGTGCGGCGGCCAAATCGGCAACGCTCGCAGGCATCAAATGACGGATCGACAGGCGGTTATCGCGCTGGCGTTTGCGTTTTGTGTCGCCGGTTGCGCCTCCCCGCCCGCGGTCGTGCTGACGCCCGAGGAGCAGTACGAGCCCGAGCTCGTCACGATCCCGCCGGCAACGCCACCCGCCGACGCCGCGCCGATCGAGCCGGTGGAACCGCCGCTCCCCGCGCCGGATCCGCCGCCGAGCGCGCCATCGCCGCCGGTACCGGTTGTCGCCGAACCGCCGCGCGAACCACCCGCCTCCGTCGCGATGATCGCGCCGACGCCTGCGGCGGACGAGCCCATCGAGGATCAGCAGATGCTGGCGCTGCTCGCGGACTTGCAACGCTATGGCACGCTATCGAACGACGACCTGCGGCGCGAGCGCGACAACGCAACCGCCGCGCTGACACGGCAACGCACCGACGCAAATCGCGTGCGGCTCGCGGTGCTATACACGCTGGTGCACGCGACACCGCAGGACGACCAGCGCGCGCTGCAACTGTTCGACAACGTCGCGCGCAGCAATCCGGGGCCGATGGCGATCAAGCAGTTGGCCGCGGTTCTACAGGTGCAAATCACCGAACGGCAGCGGGCGGTCCGCGACGAGCAGCAAAAGGCCGACAAGGCGATACAAAAGTTGGAGGCGTTGCGTGAGATGGAGCGGAGCCTGTTGCGCGACCGTGTGCGAAGCGGGGGCGGCGGGGGCGGTGGCGGTGGCGGCGGCTCCGCCGGACACTGACGTCGCCTAAAGGAGACGCGCGCGATGAAAACCGGAGAGATTCTGCTGGTCGACGACGACCCCGATCTGCTCAAACTGATCAATTTGCGGCTCGCTTCCGCCGGCTACCGGGTCCGCACGGCCGAAAGCGGCGAAACCGCGTTGGCTGCGCTCGCCATTGCACGGCCCGGCGCGGTGATCACCGACATGCGGATGCCGGGTATCGACGGCATGCAGTTGTTCGAGGCGATCCATCGCCAGCATCCCGCATTGCCGGTCATCATCCTCACCGCGCATGGAACCATCCCCGACGCCGTGAACGCGACGCAGCGCGGCGTATTCGCTTTTCTGACCAAGCCGTTCGACAGTCAGGAAGTGCTTCAGAAGGTGGCGGCGGCGCTGCGCCTGTCCGGCGACAGCGTCGCGGGCGCCGACGGCGAGTCGGGCGAGTGGCGCGACGGCATTATCACGCGCAGCTCCAAGATGGAGGATCTGTTGCGGCAAGCCCGGCTCGTGGCCGAGTCCGACGCGAGCGTCTTGATTTACGGGGACTCCGGGACGGGCAAGGAGCTATTGGCGCGCGCCATTCATCGGGCGAGCCGACGCGCCGAGCGCCCGTTCGTGGCGGTCAACTGCGGCGCGATCCCCGGGGATTTGCTCGAATCCGAGCTCTTCGGACACGCGCGGGGAGCCTTCACCGGCGCGGTCGCCGCGCACAAGGGGTTGTTCCAGGCGGCCGACGGCGGCACGCTGCTGCTGGACGAGATCGGCGACATGCCATTGCCGCTCCAGGTCAAGCTGCTGCGGGTCCTGCAGGAGAGCGAGGTACGCCCGGTCGGCTCGACCCAGGCGATACCGGTCGACGTCCGCGTCATTTCGGCGACGCATCGCGATCTGGAAGAGCAAAGAGCGAGTGGTCGCTTTCGCGAGGATCTTTACTACCGGCTGAATGTCGTTTCGTTACACCTGCCTTCCTTGGCGGATCGCCGGGAAGACATCCCGTTGCTGGCGGCCTACCTGTTGCGCCAGCTCGCGGACCGGTATCGCAAGCCGGTGCCGACGCTGGCGCCCGACGCGATGGCGCTGCTGGTTGCCGCGCCGTGGCCCGGCAACGTCCGGCAACTCCTCAATCTGTTGGAACAGGCGGTCGCGCTGACGCCGACGCCCATTATCCCGGCGACGCTGGTGCAGAACGCGCTCAAGGAGGATGCGGCGGTCTTGGTCCCCTTCGAAGAAGCGCGGAAGTCGTTCGAACGCGACTATCTGGCACGGCTGATGAAAATCACCGGCGGGAACGTTACCCAGGCGGCGCAGCTCGCCAAGCGTAATCGGACGGAATTCTATAAGTTGCTGCAGCGACACCGCCTCGAGCCGGCGATGTTCAAGGAGGGAAAGACGTGAAAGCAGCTTTGCCGCAGCGCGTCATGACAAGCGCATGCTGTCGCCGAATGGAGACATAATTAATTGTTTATGATCATTCAGTTAACGCAGCTGCAACATTAGGCGTCTTTGATTCGCGACAAACGGGTCCTGCTCGATCCATTGTCGTCTGCAATGAATATGCCGAATTCGCCGTTCAGGGTTGAAAAAAGGGCGTAAGTCGCACAATGGACGCTTCGACCACTCGTTGGCATGTGGCTTGCTTAACGAGTGGTGAGAGTAACCACCGTTTTCCAACGGTCGAGGCGCATCATGGAATCGTTCGCTCCGGAATTCGCTCACTACTGGCTGCCAGGCCAGGCGTCGGGCGCGGGCGAGACGAAAGCCGATCGCCGCGACGAGGAAGCGAGCGCGCAACGGGCCGCACTGGAACAGCTGGCCGAGCGCGTGACCGCCGCACGCAGCATTTTCTGAATTTCGCGTTGTCGGAAGCCCCCTTCCGACGATGCCCTCGGGGCGATGCCCCGAGCCCGAATCCCCCTTGCCCGCTAAATTCCTCCCAGCGGGCTTTTTTTTTGCGCGCCCGCCCGCCGCGGCACGGACAAGTTACCTTAAACGGCGACCGGCGCCTTGATCGCCGGGTGCGGCGCGTAGCCCACGATCTCAAAATCCTCGAACTCGTATTCGAACAGCGACGGCGGCTTCCGCGCGATCAGCAACTGCGGCGGCGACATCGGCGTTCGCGCGAGTTGTGTCTCGACCTGATCCAGATGGTTGAGGTAGAGGTGACAATCGCCGCCGGTCCAGACGAAATCGCCGACGTCGAGACCGCATTGATGCGCGATCATGTGCGTCAACAGCGCATACGAAGCGATGTTGAACGGCACGCCCAGGAATATGTCGGCGCTTCGCTGGTAAAGCTGACACGACAGCCGTCCGCCCGCGACGTAGAACTGGAAGAACGCATGGCAGGGCGGTAGTTTCATCCGCGGGATATCGGAAACATTCCACGCCGATACGATCAGCCGCCGCGAGTCCGGGTTGCGGCGGATTTCCGCCAATACCTGCGCGATCTGATCGATGTGCCGGCCCTCGGGCGCCGGCCAGCTTCGCCATTGATAGCCATAGATCGGCCCGAGCTCACCGTCGGCGTCCGCCCACTCGTCCCAGATCGTGACGCCCTTGGCCTGCAACGAACGCACGTTGGTCTCGCCGCGCAAGAACCACAGCAGCTCATGGATGATCGACTTGGTGTGGACTTTTTTCGTCGTCAGCAGCGGAAAGCCGCGGCCGAGATCGAACCGCATCTGATGGCCAAAGACCGACAGCGTCCCCGTGCCGGTGCGGTCGTCCTTTCGGTGACCGTGGTCGCGCACGTGGCGCATGAAATCGAGATAGGGTTGCATGACGCGGCTACGCGTGCCGGAGCGTTTAGAGCAGGCACATTTTGCGCGAGGTCATTGTAGCGGATCGCCGCCGGGAGCCGACGAGCGGCGGCTTGACAAGCGCCGGCGAGTGCGTACACTACGTAATAACGCGACTAATTATTTAGTCATATACGCTAGAGAACGGTTTCGAATGCGACAGTCGTACTCCCGCGGATTGCCGCGCGCTTGGCGGAGGACCGCGCAGATTTTCACGGCGCTAGGCGATCCGCATCGACAGCGCATCGTTCTGATGTTCGAGGACGACGAGCGGCTGTCGGTCGGACAAATCGTCGCCGCGTCGCCGTTGTCGCGCTCGGCCGTCGCGCATCATCTGCGCGTCATGCGCGAAGCCGGGGTTCTGCAATGCGAGAAAGTCGGCAAGGAAGTCTGGTATTGGCCGGAGCCCGACGCGGTCCGCGCCGCACTCGGCGCCGTGCACGACTATCTCGACGAAGCATTTCCCGCGCACCGCGCGGCGGCACGCACGCGGAGGCGCTGATGAGCGGCGGCGTGTCCGAAAGATCTCCTCGCTCCTTGTAGCCCTCCTGACCGGAAACGCTATGCACTCGGGCAACCAGTTCGACCTGTTGCGGCAGCGCCGCTTTGCGCCGTTCTTCTGGACGCAGTTCCTGGGCGCCGCGAACGACAATGTGTTCAAGAACGCGTTCGTCGTGTTCGTGGCGTTCGAGGCTGCGGCAAAAACGTCGATCGATGCCGGCATGGTAGTCAACCTGATCGGGGCGATCTTCATCGTTCCGTTCATGCTGTTTTCCGCGACCGCGGGGCAGCTCGCGGACAAGTACGAAAAATCGCGACTGATCCGCCTGATCAAGCTGCTCGAGATCGCCATCATGGTCATCGGCCTGACCGGCTTCTGGCAGGGGAGCGTCTCACTCCTGTTCGTCGCGCTCGCGTTGATGGGCGTGCATTCGACGCTGTTCGGACCGGTCAAGTACGCGATCCTGCCGCAGACCCTTTCGAACGAGGAGCTGGTCGGCGGCAACGGGATGGTCGAAATGGGCACGTTCATCGCGATTCTGATCGGCACGATCGCCGGTGGCCTGGTCGTGGCGATCAAACCCGATGGCCCGGTGCTGGCCGGCGCCCTCGCGATCGTCATCGCGGTGGCCGGTTGGCTCGTGAGCCGCGCGATTCCGACAACGCCCGCGCCGGCGCCGAATCTGTCGATCAACTGGAACCCGATCAGCGAGACGTGGAAGAACCTGCGCTTCGCCCAGGGGGAGATCGTCGTGTGGCGATCGATGCTCGGTATTTCGTGGTTCTGGTTCTATGGGGCCGTGTACCTCGCGCAGTTGCCGGAATTCACGCGCGCGGTGTTGCGCGGCGACGAGCACGTGTTCACGTTCCTGCTCGCGACGTTCTCCGTCGGGATCGGCGCGGGATCGCTGCTGTGCGAGCGGATGTCGGGCCGCAAAGTGGAGCTGGGCCTCGTGCCGTTCGGCTCGATCGGCTTGACCGCCTTCGCGATCGACCTCTGGCTCGCGTCGCGTCAGATGAGCGCGATGACCCAGGGCGGAATTGGCGTGTTCCTCGCGACACCGCAGCATTGGCGTGTCATCGCCGATATTTTGCTGTTGGGCATGTTCGGCGGCTTCTACATCGTGCCGCTGTACGCGCTGATACAGGAGCGCTCGGCGCCGACGCACCGGTCGCGGATCATCGCCGCGAACAACATCCTGAACGCGATCTTCATCGTCGCTTCGGCCGCCATCGCGATCGGGCTCCTGAAGGCCGGCCTGACGATTCCGCAACTGTTCCTGGTCGTCGGCGTGATGAACGCGGCGGTGGCGCTCTACATCTACACGCTTGTTCCCGAGTTCCTGATGCGCTTCCTCGCTTGGCTGCTGGTGCACACGTTCTACCGCGTGCACGAGGAGGGACTCGACAACATTCCCGCGACCGGATCGTGCATCGTCGTGTGCAATCACGTGAGCTACGTCGACGCGGTCGTGATCGCCGCCTGCGTGCGCCGGCCCATCCGGTTCGTGATGGACTATCGCATCTTTCGCATACCGGTGCTGTCGTTCATCTTTCGTACGATGCGCACGATCCCGATCGCGCCGGCCAAGGAAAACGCTGCCATGAAGGACCGCGCGTTCGCCGACGCAGCGAAGGCGCTCGCCGCCGGCGAGATCGTCTGCATCTTTCCCGAGGGCAAGCTGACCGAGACGGGCGATATCAATCCATTTCGACCCGGCGTGCAGCAAATGGTCGCGACAACGCCGGTGCCGGTCGTCCCGATGGCGTTGCGTGGATTGTGGGGCAGCTTTTTTTCGCGCTCACATCAGGGGACGGCGATGCGACGCCTGCGCGGCGTATTTTCGCGCATCGCGCTGGTGGCTGCGCCGCCGGTGCCGCCGGAGGACGTGATACCGGAGCGCCTGCAGGCGAGGGTGGCGGCGCTACGCGGTGATGCGCGCTGACGCGCGATAGAGCAACAGCCAATGCAAGGGGAGACGACATGCCTATCATCGGACTCGTGATCGGCGCGGCGATCGGGCTCTGGCTCGATCGTGGCTTCGACGCGCTGCTCGCCGGCGCCTTCGTCGGATTGATCGCCGGCCTCATCTTCGGCGCATTTCGCAAGCGAACGAAGAGCGCGGTTCCGACGATCGAGGGCGCGAGCGTCCCCGTATCGACAGAGCGGCTCGCGTCGCTGGAATTCAGGCTGGCCAGGGTCGAGGCGGCGCTCGAGCGCGCGGGGTTGACCGCCGCGCCGGCAGCGATCGTGGCGCCGCCGGCCGCAACGTCGAGCGCGCGGGCGGACGAAG
>CATPAO010000389.1 GCA_955652025.1 Casimicrobiaceae bacterium | reverse complement strand
GCCAATGTCGGGCGCGCGATTCGCGAATTACGCCCGTGGGCGGTCGACGTATCCTCGGGCGTCGAGGAGCGCGGGCCGGACGGCAAGCCGCGCCGCGGTCTGAAGGACGCTGCGCGCATCGCCGCGTTCGTGCAAGGAGTGCGCAATGCAGATGGCGGATCTCCCGAGCGTGTACGACCTGCCTGACGAGCGCGGCCACTTCGGCCCCTACGGCGGCGTGTTCGTCGCCGAAACGCTGATCCGCGCCCTCGACGAACTGAAAGCGCAATACGCGCGCTATCGCGATGACGCCGAATTCCGGGCCGAGTTCGAGCGCGAGCTCAAGCATTACGTCGGGCGTCCGACGCCGGTGTATCACGCGGAGCGCTGGTCGCGCGAATTGGGTGGCGCGCAGATCTGGCTGAAGCGCGAAGACCTAAATCACACCGGCGCGCACAAGGTCAACAACTGCATCGGGCAGGCGCTGTTGGCGCGACGTTCCGGGAAGCGGCGTGTCATCGCCGAAACCGGCGCCGGCCAGCACGGGGTCGCGGCGGCGACCGTCGCCGCGCGCTTCGGGATGGAGTGCGTCGTCTACATGGGGTCGGAGGACATCAGGCGCCAGGCGGAACACGTGTTCCGGATGAAATTGCTGGGCGCGAGCGTCGTGCCGGTGGAGTCGGGCTCGAAGACGTTGAAGGACGCGCTCAACGAGGCGATGCGCGATTGGGTGACGAACGTCGAGAACACATTTTACATTATCGGCACCGTCGCCGGGCCGCATCCGTATCCGATGATGGTGCGCGACTTCCAGAGCGTGATCGGCCGTGAATGCCTCGTGCAAATGCCGGAAGCCGCCGGGCGACAGCCCGATTGCGTCATTGCGTGCGTGGGCGGCGGCAGCAATGCGATGGGGATCTTTTATCCGTATCTCGCGCACGCCGGTGTGAAGTTGATCGGCGTCGAAGCGGCGGGCGAGGGCATCGAGACCGGCAAGCACGCGGCGTCGCTCACCGCCGGGCGGCCCGGCGTGCTGCACGGCAATCGCACGTACCTGCTGCAGGACGCTGATGGCCAGATCGTCGAGACGCATTCGGTTTCGGCCGGACTCGACTATCCAGGCGTCGGGCCCGAGCATGCGTGGCTCAAGGATTGCGGCCGTGCCGAGTACATGACGATCACCGATGACGAGGCGCTCGCCGCATTCCATGCTTGTTGCAGGATCGAAGGCATCATTCCGGCGCTCGAATCGGCGCATGCGCTCGCGTTTGCGACCAAGCTGGCGCCCACACTTCCGCGCGATCGAATCCTGCTCGTCAACCTTTCGGGGCGTGGCGACAAGGACATGAACACGGTTGCGGAGCGATCGGGGTTGAAATTCTACTGCCGCCCCGATTGCGATCCGGCGGCGCGGCGATGACGGCTCGATGAGCGCCGCAGGGCGAAGTCGCGGGTGCTCCCCCCGGGGGGGCAGCGCAGCGGCGACAGCCGCAAGCGTGGGGGCACAACATTGAACCGCATCGACGCCACGTTTGCGCGCCTGAAGGCCGCGGGACGCACCGCGCTGATCCCGTACGTCACGGCCGGCGATCCCTCGCTCGCTGCGATGCCGGCACTGCTCGACGCGTTGACTGTGGCCGGCGCCGACGTGATCGAGCTTGGCGTTCCATTTTCGGATCCGATGGCCGACGGGCCCGTGATCCAGCGCGCGTCCGAGCGGGCGCTTGCGCAACACGTTGGCCTCGCCGATGTGCTCGCGCTCGTCCGTGATTTTCGACAGAGCAATCGCTCGACGCCGATCGTGCTGATGGGATACGCGAATCCGATCGAGGCGATGGACGAGACCGTGTTCGCCGATCGCGCGGCGGAGGCGGGTGTGGACGGTGTGCTCGTCGTCGACTATCCGCCGGAGGAGGCCCGCGAGTTCGCCCTGCTCCTGCGCGCGCGCGACATCGCGCCGATTTTCCTGCTGTCGCCGACGACCCCAGAGGCGCGCATCGCGGCCGTCGCATCGCTCGCGCGCGGCTACGTCTATTACGTCTCGCTCAAGGGCGTGACAGGGGCGGGGCATCTCGATACGACCGACGTAGCGCGCAAGCTCCTCGAAATCCGTCGTCACGTCCGCCTGCCTGTCGGAGTCGGCTTCGGAATCCGCGACGCGGCGAGCGCGATAGCGATCGCCGCGCACGCCGACGCGGTCGTCATCGGCAGCCGCATCATCGAGGAGATCGAGCAGGGGCCGCCGGCTAGCGCTGCGGCGCGCGCGGGCCGATGGCTCGCCGGCATTCGCGGCGCGCTCGATGCGATGGAACGAAAACGCGCGGCATGATCGCCGCCCGTAGACGATGAGCTGGCTGACCAAACTGCTGCCGCCGCGAATCAAGAGCTCGCCCGGCGTGCGCAAGACTCCGGTGCCGGAAGGCCTGTGGATCAAGTGTCCATCGTGCGAGACGGTGCTCTACCGGACCGACCTCGAGAAAAACCTGATGGTGTGCCCGAAATGCGCCTTCCACTCGCGCGTCAACGCGCGCACGCGGATCGAGCAGCTCCTCGATCTCGAGGGCCGCTTCGAGATCGGCTCCGAAGTGGTGCCGGTCGACACGCTCAAGTTCAAGGACCAGAAGAAATATCCGGAGCGGCTTACCATTGCGCTCGACGAAACCGGCGAAACCGACGCGCTGGTCGTGATGCAGGGGAGCGTCAAAAGCGTGCCGCTCGTGCTCGCGGCGTTCGAGTTCGAGTTCATGGGCGGCTCGATGGGATCGGTCGTCGGCGAACGCTTCGTGCGCGGCGTTCGTGTCGCGTTCGAGAACCGCGTGCCGTTCGTCTGCGTCTCCGCTTCGGGTGGCGCGCGGATGCAGGAAGGCGTCAATTCGCTGTTCCAGATGGCGAAGACCGCCGCGGTGCTGCAGGAACTGACCAAGGCCCACCTGCCGTTCGTGTCGATCCTCACCGACCCGACGATGGGCGGCGTGTCGGCGTCGTTCGCATTCGTCGCAGACCTCGTTTTGGCCGAGCCCGGCGCGCTGATCGGCTTCGCTGGACCGCGCGTCATCGAGCAGACGGTGCGAGAGAAACTGCCCGACGGCTTCCAGCGCGCCGAATTTCTGCTGGAAAAAGGTGCGCTCGACATGATCGTCGACCGCCGGCAACTAAAAGACGAGCTCGCACGCCTGTTAACGATGCTGTCCAACCAGCCCGCACCCGCGACCTGACGCATACGATTCACGCCACAGCCGTTCTCCCGCTCACGCCCAGAGGCGCGCGATGACTCGCCCGGCGACGCTCGCGGGCTGGCTCGACTACCTCGAGACGCTGCACCCGAAGTCGATCGCGATGGGCTTGGATCGCGTGGCGGCGGTCGCGTCGCGGCTCGCGCTCTCGATCGAATGTCCGGTCGTCACGGTCACCGGCACCAACGGCAAGGGTTCGACCTGCGCCATGCTGGAGGCGATGCTGCGCGCCGGCGGATATCGCACCGCGCTCTATTCGTCGCCGCATCTGACGCGCTACAACGAGCGCGTGCGCATCGACGGTCGCGAAGCCGACGACGAGTCGCTGATCGCCGCGTTGAACGCCGTCGAGGACGCACGCGCCGAGGCTGGTGCCGCAACGCCGCTCACCTATTTCGAGTTCGGAACGCTGGCCGCATTGTGGCTGTTCACGCGCGGAGCGCCGGACGCGCTCGTGCTGGAAGTCGGGCTGGGCGGCCGCCTCGACGCGGTCAACATCGTCGACGCTGACGTCGCCGTCGTGACGACCGTCGACATCGATCACGTCGACTATCTCGGCCCCACGCGCGACCATATCGGATTCGAGAAGGCCGGCATCTTTCGCGCCGGCCGGTCGGTGGTCTGCGGCGAGCCCGATCCTCCGGCGTCGCTCGTCGCCCACGCGCGCGAAATCGGCGCGCCGCTGTTGCGCGTCGGAATGGACTTCGGATTCGTGTCCGAAGGTCGGCAATGGCGCTATCGCGGCCCCGGCGGCGAGCGATTCGGATTGCCGATTCCCGCCTTGCGCGGCGACCACCAGCTGGGCAACGCGGCGGTCGCGCTGACCGTGCTCGACGTGCTCCGCGATCGGTTGCCGCTGTCGGCGGGCGCCATCCGCGAAGGACTGTGCACGGTGGATTTACCGGGCCGCTTCCACGTGCTGCCGGGCCGACCGACCGTCGTGCTGGACGTCGCGCACAATCCGCACGCCGCGCAGGTGTTGTCGGCAGCGCTCGGCGCTATGGGGTTCCATCCCACGACCTACGCGGTCTTCGGCATGCTCGCCGACAAGGACATTCGCGGCGTCATCGATGCCATGAGATCGCGCGTCGATCGCTGGCAAGTCGGGGCGCTGCCCGGACCGCGCGGCACGAAAGCCGACGCTATCGTTTCGCACCTGCTCGCGGCCGGCGTGGCCGCGCCGGCGATCGG
>CATPAO010000388.1 GCA_955652025.1 Casimicrobiaceae bacterium | reverse complement strand
CGTGCGGGTAGAACGGGGTATCCGGCTGCAGGATGATTTCCGAGTTGCCGCTGGCCGTCGCCGTCGTGACGATCTGGTCCGAGAGCGGCGTCGGCTGGATGATGAATCGCGTCTCCTGCTTCGAGTACAACCCCGTCAAGTAGGCCTGCCAGTCGGGATTGATCTGGTAGCGCCCGGAGCCGAAGAGGTTGAGCTGCTTGGTGTCGGGTATCGATTCGACACCGGGGGTCGACGCCGGGTCGTAACGGCAGCGGCCGTGGAAAGAAATATTCGTTGGACCGCAGTTCGGATAGTTCGGATTGCCGAGACCCGCGCCGGTGGCCGGATTGTAGACGTAGCCCGGAAATGTTTGGCCCGACGTCGTGCCGACCGAGGACGCTGCCGACGGAATGAAGTTCGTTTTCGAGAAGTCGCGATCTTTCTGGTCCAGCGGCTTCTGCTCCGAGTAGTCGGCCGAGAGGAAGGCATTCCACTTGTCCTTGCTTAAGTCGCCCCCACCCACCGTCCCGAATACCTGGTATTGATCGCCGCCGCCGCTACGCGTTGGCGCGCCGTACCATACCGTCGCGTCGACACCGGTGAAGTCCTGGCGCATGATGAAGTTGATCACGCCACCGACCGCATCGCTGCCGTAGACGGCGGAGGCGCCGTCCTTCAGCACCTCGACGCGCTCGATCGCCGCAAGAGGAATCGCGGCGAGGTTCACGCCTTCCGCACCCGAGACGCCGCCCGCGAACGTGCCGAGCCGCTTGCCGTTGACGAGGACCAACGTCGAGCTGCCGCCGAGACCGCGCAGCGAGGCCGTCTGGTTGCTGAACGTCGCCGCGCCGATGATGTTGGGGAGCGAAATATTTCCCAGGCTGTTATTTGCGGAGATCAGGTTCAGAAGCTCCATCGCGTTCGTGGAGCCGGTTCGCAGTATTTCGGCGCGGTCGATGGTTTGCACGGGCAACGCGCCTTCGCCTTCGACGCGCTTGATGTTCGACCCGGTGACGTCGACTTTGATGTCGGCCGCCTGCACCGCTGCACCCGGCACCGCGAACAGACCGGCAATGGCTGTAGCGACGAGCAGCCGGCGCGGCATTTGCGCTTGTTTCATGGCGTAATTCCCCCAAACATGGACAAATGAATTTCTCGACCCTTTTGGGGCCGATCCCTTTTCGACACGCCCAAGCCTAAGTTCCCGCCAAGCGCCCCCGCAATGACTGGTTGGCAAATGGATGACTCGCGGGGGTGAACGGCGCTGTTGCGGTGGCGAGTCGTCGCGATGTGACATTTGCGTGTCCAGAAAACACGCGCGTGCGGAATCTCGATCGCCGGGGCGGACGCGCGCATCGGAAAGGGTGTCGCGAACGCACGACGCAAAAGGCCCGCGACGACGGTTCGCCGCGGGCCTTCGAGAGAAAGGTACCGGAGTGGCGCGCTTCGAGGCGACTGGGGGTCCCCGCCGAAGGTGTGCCCGCGCCACTTCGGAGTGTTCGAAGACTAGCGAAGCATCGACGATCGATCGCGACGATTGGCGAGCGGGTTAAGCGCGGGGGTGAATCGTCGGCCTCGGCGCGCGAAGCGCCGACAAGGACGGTGACAGGGCACGGACTTGACGTCATAACGTGTAAATTGTATGTTGCTCGTTACCCGGGCGCATGGACGCCGTTCCCGCACCGACCCTATGGACAATCGCTGGGCGGACCTCTTGTCGATGGATGCCGCGGCGCCCCGCCCGCAGCCGAGTCACAGCGCGGCGGTACCGCGCTACGTCGAGCGACTTGCCGTGCGCTCGATCGGCCGCGTCGCGATCGTCCCCGTGGCGCAAATCCTGCGGTTGGAAGCGGCCGACAACTATGTGCGGGTCTTGGCCGATCGTACCTACCTGTTGCGGCGCACGCTCACCCGCGTTGCAGGCCTGCTCGATCCGACCATCTTTCTTCGCATCCACCGTTCGCACGTCATCAACATGCGGCGCGTGCGCGAGCTCTCGCTGCGGGCGCACGGCGAATTCTCGATAACGCTGGACGACGGCAGCGAAATCACGTCGAGCCGGAGCTATCGCGGCCCGATTCAACTCCGGTTCGACCTGCTCTCATAGCGTCGTTCCGGGATCGGAGCGGCCAGCTTGCCGGCGACGCCGGGTCGCGCTATCGTGTCGGGAAGATACTTGCATATACATGGATTTCATCGACGACAAACCCGTCGCATGGCACCTCCAATCAAAACGCGCGCGCATCGGTCCGTCGATGCCGCGCTCGCCGGCTACGCCGGGCGCGGCCGCGAGTGCGCGTACGGCAACCTCCGCATGATTGGCCGCGCCGTCAGCGCGGTTTACGAAGACGCGCTCAAGCCGGTTGATCTTCGCGCCGGGCAGCTCTCGTTGATGTGGGCGATCCTGGCGACGGAGCCGGTCGAAATGAGCCGGCTCGGACACGTGACCCTGACCGATCCGACGACGCTATCCCGCACAGTCGCCAAGCTGCGCAAGGCGGGATGGGTGAGCGTGCGAGCCGATCGCGACGGGCGCAAGAAGCTCCTGACGTTGAGCGCCGCCGGACGCGCGCGATTCGTCGCAGCGATGCCCTACTGGGAAGAGGCGCAGCGAAGCGTCGCACGCCTGCTTTCGGTCGACGGCATTCGCACGCTCGCGAGTCGCGTCCGCAAGGCCGCCGTGACGCCAATATGACGCATTTCACTCCATGCAGGCGCGGTCTGTCGCGCGATCCTTGCGAGAGTCTGCGCGACGGATTACGGTTGTATGATAAGAAATATTGTGCGCGCGCCGACTGGGGGGCCGCGCCAGAGCGTTGGCCTCGAACGAGGTAATCAAGAATTGCGCACGCCCTGGGACGGCTACAACAACGACGACCCGCTGCAGGCGCGCGACCCGCGCTACCCCGTGGATGTCGGCCCGGATTTGCTCGCCGGGGCGCCGCGGCCGCTGTCGCGCATTGCCGTCAAGTCGGTGAACCGGATCGTCATCGTGCAGGTGACCGACATCGTTCGAATCGAAGCCGAGGACAACTACGTGCGGCTGTGGGCGGATCGCCCTTACCTGCACAAGGAAACGCTGAGCGGCCTGATGGCGCGCCTCGACCCGGCCGTTTTCCTCCGCGTCCATCGCTCGCATGCGGTCAACATCAGCGCCGTGCGCGAATTGCGCCCGCTGCTGCATGGCGAGTATCTGATCACTCTCGGGAACGGCACCGAGATCACGTCGGGCCGCAGCTACCGCGCGCCGATACAAGACGCCTTCGGACTCGGTCGCGCCGCAAGCGCCACACCCTAAGGAACCTAGGCTGCCGTTCAACGGCGATTCCTGGGCCACGCTGGAAGGCAACGGGCATAACTTGGGTCAGCCGCGCATCGCTCCGTCGGGCGCGTTTGTCGCGCATGAAATGGACGGGCAAAGGGGCTTGCCGCTCGGCGAGAGAATGCGGCAAGCCGAAGCGAGGGCCGCTGCGATGCGGCAGCAAACGCTCGCCGCCATGCACCCGAGTTCCACGAGCACATCGAGTCCCAGTTCATCCAGCCCCAGTTCACCCAGTTCGAGTTCGATGAGCATCCCGGATGGCACGACCTCCGGCACCAATAGCGGCGTTCGGATCGCGCCCGTGAATCCGAAGGTCAGGCGCCGACGATCGTCGGACCGACGTCCTCGGTCGCACCGCTCCGCATGCCGGCAAACACTTTCGAGGACAATACCGGCGGCTGATCGCGCGCCAAAGTGCGGTTTTATGTGACAGCAAAAGCCCCTCGGGGCTTTTGATTTAATCCTCGACGAGGCGTGCGTTCGGTCGATCGGCGACCGTGTGGTGGTGACGGCGCCGGAACGCGACTTGGCGTGCGCGATTGCCGCATTCGTTCGAGAAACAGAATCGGCGCGACCCGTTCCGCGTTCGATCGAGGAACAGCCAACCACAGCCCCGGTCGTCCGCGCATTCCTTGACCTTGCTCGCGAACTCGGAGGTCAGCAGCGAAACCGCCGACAGCGCCACGTGCAGGCGCATCGCTTCGAGGCCCGCTTCGACGCGTCGCGCCCGCGCGGTGAGCTTGCCGTCGACGACGACGAGCTCGAGTTGCGCCACTGCGTCGTTGAAGCTCGCGTCGATCAACGCAACGTCCGACGCGTCTTCCTCGCGAAAATGCGCGCGCTCGGAGAAAACACGATAGATCGACTCGCGCAGCGCCAACGTCGACGCGAATTCGGCACGGGCGATCCGCGCCCGCGCACCGGCGACCGCGGCCAATCGCGATACCTCGCCGGCATCGAGCAAGCCACGCTTCTCGCCCCAGCGCAGAACATCGGAATAGTCGTGCAGGTGCTCGAGCGGCGCCTTCGCACGGCGCCAATTGCGCGTGTTGGCGAGCGACAGGCAAAGCGGCGCGGTGGGTGCCGTTTCGACAATGGCGACATGCCAGCGCGCCCACGGCGAATCGGCGCTAACCGGCGCTGCGGCTTTGGGCATGCGAAGGCGCGGGACACGAGCGAAGTAGGAGATGTTAGCGGCATCGCCGTCGGTTGAACAGCGACCCGGGGCGAATGGTCTCGGGTGCGTCCAGCCCGGACGCAGCGCGCAGATTCCCGAGCCTTGCCGCGTCGGTCCCTCCCGGCGCAGACTTGCGTTTTCCGACTGCCAAGGAGCCTCTCCCGGATGCCGACGCTCACGGAGCGCCTGTCGAATTGCTATACCGGCGCCGTCCACGATGTGCTGCGGATGATGGGCGTCGACGACACGGTTCTGCCGCCTGACATCAAGGCGATCGCGCCGGGTACCCGCCTCGCGGGCCCGGTTTGGACGGTCGCCGGACATCTCGACCGAACGAAGACGCGCGACCAGTGCCTGTTGGGATGGTGCACGCTGCTCGCGCGTGCGCCGTCGGGACACGTCGCCGTATGCCAACCGAACAATCGCGAGGTCGCGCTGATGGGCGAGCTGTCGGCGCAAACGCTCGCCGCGCGCGGCGTGCTCGGTTACGTCGTCGATGGGGGATCGCGCGACACCGATCTCGTGCTCGCACAGGGCTTCCCTGTGTTCTGTGCATTCCTGACGCCCGCGGACATTGTCGAGCGCTGGATCCCCGACCGCTTCGGCGAACCCGTCACGATCGGCGCGGTGACCATTCGCACCGGTGATTATCTGCTCGGGGATCGCGACGGCGTTGTGATCGTCCCGCACGATCTCGCCGAAGAAGTCGTCAAGCGGACCGAGGACGTCGTCGCCACCGAAAGCGAAATGCGCAAAGCGTTGATCGGTGGGATGGATCCGGTCGCGGCCTATCAAAAATTCGGCAAGTTTTGATCGCGATCGAACCCGCGGCCCGTTTAGCTTGCGTATTATTGCTACGCCAAGGCTTCCAGCGAGACTTGAAATGAGAATAATGCGCACCAGCATCACGCGGGTATTCGTCGCTGCATTTTTCGGCGCATCGCCGTTGGCGGCGTTCGACGTCGCGGCAGCACCGTCGCTCGACTGCGCAAAGGCCGTGGGCGGTGTCGACGAGGCAGTGTGCAAGGATCCCGCGCTCGGCGCGCTCGACACCAAGCTGGTCGACGTCTACGCCGCGTCGTCCAAGGCGGCGACTGCCGAGCAGAAGAATCGTCTCGCCGCCGATCAACAACAGTGGCTCGCCATGCGCGAGGCTTGCAACAAGGAAACCGATCGCAAAGGCTGCGTCAAGGAACGCTATACGCGAAGGATCGCGGATCTGCAGGCGCAATTCAAGCTGGTGCCGTCGCGCGGCCCGTTCCGTTTCGCCTGCAACGAAGCGCCGGGCGGCGCACTGGTCGCGCAGTATTTCGAGACCGATCCGCCGACGGCCCGATTCACGTTCGACGGCCGCACGGTGACCGCGTTCATCGCGCGATCCGGCAGCGGCGCGCGCTACGAAGGTCCGAGCGTCAGCTATTGGGAGCACCAGGGCGAGGCGTCGGTCGTGTGGTTCGGGCGCACGATCAAATGCTCGACGCGTTCATGAGCTTTTGGGGGGAGCCGAAATGAAAAAGCCGCTGTACCGGCATTTGTACGTTCAGGTGCTGTTCGCCATTTTCTGCGGCGTCCTGCTCGGACATTTCTATCCGGACACCGGTGCCGCGATGAAGCCGCTGGGCGACGCCTTCATCAAGCTGATCAAGATGATCATCGCGCCCATCATCTTTTGCACCGTCGTGACCGGCATCGCGGGCATGGAGGACATGAAGAAGATCGGCCGCGTCGGCGGCAAGGCACTCCTGTATTTTGAAGTCGTCAGCACGCTGGCGCTGATCATCGGTCTCGTGGTCGTGAACACGTTGAAACCCGGCGCCGGCATGAACATCGACCCGGCGACGCTCGACACCAAGAGTCTCGCTATCTATACGACCGCGGCCAAGTCGCAGAGCACCGTCGATTTCCTGCTGAACGTCATTCCGACCACGGTCATCGACGCGTTCGCCAAAGGCGAGATCCTGCAGGTACTGCTGTTTTCGGTGTTGTTCGGCTTTGCGATGGCCGCGGCGGGTGCTACGGGCCGCGTCGTCGTCGATTTCATCGAGAAGGTGACCCACGGGCTGTTCATCGTCGTCGGCTTCATCATGAAGCTCGCTCCCATCGGCGCGTTCGGCGCAATGGCGTTCACGATCGGCCGCTACGGGATCGGCTCGTTGCAGCAGCTTGCGCAGCTCATGGGAAGCTTCTATCTCACGTGCCTCTTGTTCATCTTTGTCGTGCTGGGCCTGATCGCGCGCTGGGCCGGATTCTCGATCTTGCGCTTCATCCGCTACATCAAGGAGGAGCTCTTGATCGTGCTCGGCACCTCGTCGTCCGAGTCTGTGCTGCCGCGCATGATGGAGAAAATGGAGAAGCTCGGCTGCTCGAAATCGGTCGTCGGCTTGGTGATTCCTACCGGATATTCATTCAACCTGGACGGTACGTCGATCTATCTCACGATGGCGGCGCTCTTCGTCGCGCAGGCAACCAATACGGAGCTGACACTGATCCAGGAACTGACCATCCTGGGTGTCTTGCTCTTGACGTCCAAGGGGGCGTCGGGCGTGACCGGCAGCGGCTTTATCGTGCTCGCGGCGACGCTTTCCAGCGTGCCGACGATTCCCGTCGCAGGCCTCGCGCTGATTCTCGGCGTCGATCGCTTCATGTCCGAGGCACGTGCGCTCACCAACCTGATCGGCAACGGCATCGCGACGATCGTCGTCTCGAAATGGGAGAACGAGCTCGACCGCGAAAAGCTCGCCCGAATGATGGCGAGCGACCACGTCGAGGAGGAACTCGAGGAAGAAGCGCGGCTGCCGCATCGCAAGGCGGCGTAGCGATACTCTCGCGATGAAAACCGTCTTGTGCCTCGGCGACTCCATCACCTGGGTTGCAGTCTCGCCGAGCGGGGGCGATCGAGCACAACAAGGAGCTAGGTCATCGTCCGGCCCCGCCAAGCCGGACCAGGACGCGCGCGAGCCGCGCGATGCCCGCGCCGGTCTGCCGCTCCGACAGCGCAGTATAGCCGAGCAACAGACCGTTCGCGCGCCGCGCGCCGACGGCATAGCGCGATAATGGCAACAGACGGAGTCCTTCAGCGGCCGCCTCTGCCACGACGTCGCGATCGGGCATCCGCGCAGGCAAATGCAGCGCGACGTTCATGCCGCTTGCCGCGGGACCGAGCGTGGCGTACGACGGAAGGTCTCGCGCGCACGCCGCGACCAACGCGTCGCGCCGCGCCTGATAGAGCGCGCGCATGCGTCGCATGTGCTCGCTGAAATGCCCGCCGTCGATGAAATCGGCGAGTACCGCTTGCATGAAGCCGTGCGTATGATCATCGAGTTGCCGACGCACCGCCTCGAACACGGGAACGAGCGACGGGGGCAGCACGAGATACGCGAGCCGCAGCGACGGAAATACCGCATTGGTGAAGGTGCCGAGATAAAGCGTGCGTCCGCCGCGATCGAGGCTCGCCAGCGCGGCGATGGGTCGGCCCGCGTACGTGAATTCGCTTTGGTAATCATCTTCGATGATCCACGCGCCGTTCGTCTGCACGTGCCGGATGAGCGCAAGCCGGCGCTCCAGCGCAAGCGTGACGCCAGTCGGATACTGGCATGACGGCGTGACGTAGACGAGCGAAGGGGCGGGCGCGTGGCGCGCGCCATGGGCGACGTCGAGACCCTGCGCATCGACTGGGACCGGCGCGATGCGCGCGCCCGCCATCGCGAGCACGGCGCGCAAATTGGGAAATCCCGGATCCTCGATCCAGGCGACATCGCCGCGTTCGAGCAGTACGCGCGCGAGCACATCGACCGCCTGCATCGAGCTCGACGCGATCATGACCTGATCGGCGCGGCAATCGACGCCGCGCGCAGTCGCGAGATAGCGCGCAGTCGCCCCGCGGAGCGGCAGGTAGCCGAGCGATGGCTGATAACCGAGGATCGCCGTCCCGCTCGCGCGCCAACGCCGCGCGGCGAGACGCCGCCATAGCGCCAAGGGGAACGCATCGAGGGCGGGTAATCCGGCGAGAAACGCGCTCGGCTGCGGTACGCTTTGCGGCGCGTAATCGCTTTGTGCGCTGCGTCCCCATGCGGATACCGCGGCCAGCGCGCGGCGGCCGAGCGCGCTCGGTCGGCGTGCGCGGCGCAACGCGAGCGGCGCCGCCTGGCCGGGCAGGCGCGCGGCCACGTAGGTGCCGTCGCCGACGCGTCGCTCGAGAAATCCGTCCGCCTGCAATTGGGCGAACGCGTCGTCCACGGT
>CATPAO010000387.1 GCA_955652025.1 Casimicrobiaceae bacterium | reverse complement strand
GGCGCTCGAGCAGGCGAAGGCCAATCTCGCGCAGACTCAGGCGTCGCTGGAGAACTCGAACCAAAACCTCGCGCGCGCCAAGCCACTTCTGACCGATCAGGCGATAAGCCAGCAGGACTACGACGCGGCCGTGGCGAAGCAGCGCAGCGATGCGGCTAATGTGGAAGCTCTTCGCGCGCAGGTGCATCAGGCCGAGCTCAATCTCGCCTACACGTCGGTGCGCGCGTCGCGCGATGGCGTGGTGAGCAAGGCATTGATCCGCCCCGGCGGCCTCGTGAATGCGTCCACCACGCTCTTGACCACGCTGTACTCGGTCGACCCGATTCACGTCAATTTCACGGTCGGCGAGCAGAAGTTGATCGACCTCAAGCAACAATGGGGGAATCCGTCGGGCAAGTCGACCGGTGATGCCGCGCCGTTTCGGCTCAAGTTGATCGATGGCAGCGACTACCCGCAACGCGGCAAACTCGATTTCGTCGATGCGGCGGTCGATCCGAAGAACGGCACGTTGCAAGTCCGCGTCGCTGTAGCCAATCCCGATCGCACGCTTCGGCCGGGTCAATTCGTCCGCGTGGTCGTGCCCGCACGCGAGAATGCGAACGCCGTTCGCGTGCCGCAGCGCGCGGTCACCGAGCTGTTGGGAACGCAGTCGGTGTTCGTCGTCGGGCCCGACGGCAAGGCGTCTCCCCGGGAGATCGTGGCGAAGACGCGCGTCGGAAACGACTGGGTCGTCGATCGGGGACTTGCGCCGGGTGAGCTGGTCATCGTCGACGGCATTTCGAAGGTGCGGCCCGGCGCGGCAGTGAAGGCGGTGCTAGCGACCCAAGAGAGCGGTCAGGTCGCGCCGCCCGCGCCGCCGGACGCGGGCAAGGCGGCGCAACCTGGGGCCGGCGGTGCGCCTGCGGCAACGCCTCCGGCGGCAACGCCTCCGGCGGCAACGCCTCCAGCGGCAACGCCTCCAGCGGCAACGCCTCCAGCGGCAACGCCTCCAGCGACGCCCAAGACAGGCTATTAGATGTTCAACTTCTTCATCGACCGTCCGGTATTCTCGACGGTTCTTTCGCTGATCATCACGCTCGCCGGCGCGCTGGCCGGTTTCGAGTTGCCGATCGCGCAGTATCCGCAGATCGTTCCGCCGCAAGTGCAGGTTCAAACGACGTTCCCGGGCGCGAACGCCGACGTCGTCGTGCAATCGGTCGCCGCGCCCATCGAGCAGCAGATCAATGGCGCGAAGAGCATGCTCTATATGGACTCGAAGAGCGCCAACGATGGCACGTACAACCTGATCGTGACGTTCGACGTGGGCACCAATCAGGACCTGGCCGCGGTCGACGTGCAGAACCGGCTCGCGGTCGCCCAGAGCTCGCTGCCGGCCGACGTGATACGGCAGGGCGTGATCGTGCGCAAGCAGTCCACCGACTTTCTCGAGGTGATCGCGCTCACGTCGCCCGACCGGCGCTTCGACACGACGTTTCTGTCCAACTACGCGCTGCTCAATATTCAAGACGCGCTCGCGCGAATCCCCGGCGTGGGTGTCGTGCGCATATTCGGCGCGCGCGATTTCAGCATGCGTATCTGGATCGACCCCGACAAGATGGCGCGCCTCGGGGTCACGGCGACCGACATCCAGAAGGTCGTGCAGGAACAGAACGTCGTCGCGCCGGCAGGCCGCATCGGCGTCCCGCCCGTGCCGCAAGGGCAGCAGATGCAGTACTCGGTCACGGTCCGGGGCCGGCTCACCGACGCGTCGCAATACGAGAACATGATCGTGCGCGGCGCCCCGGGCGGGCAGCTCGTGCGCCTGCGCGACGTCGCCCGCGTAGAGCTGGGAGGCGCGGACTACAGCATCAACGTTCAGGAGAACGGCCTGCCGGGCGTGTTCATCGGTATCTTCCTGCAACCCGACGCCAACGCACTCGACGTCGCGAAGCAGGTGACGCAAACGATGACGACGCTCGCGCAGCGCTTTCCAGCGGGCATGGTGTGGTCCGTTCCGTACAGCACGACGCCGTTCGTGACCGAGTCGTTGCGCGAAGTCATGAAAACGCTTGGCGCGGCTTTCCTGCTCGTGATGTTTGTCGTCTTTCTGTTCCTGCAAACGTGGCGAGCGACGCTGATCCCGATGCTCGCCGTGCCGGTGTCGCTGGTCGGCACGTTCGCCGTGTTCGCCGCTCTCGGCTTTTCGATCAACACGCTCACGTTGTTCGGCCTTGTACTCGCGATCGGCATCGTGGTCGACGACGCGATCGTCGTGGTCGAAGCGGTACAGCGCCGGCTCGACACCGACCACGCGACGCCCGTCGACGCCACGAAGGCCGCGATGGCCGATGTCGGCGGGCCCGTGGTCGCCATTGCGCTTTCGCTTTCCGCGGTCTTCATTCCCGTTGCGTTCCTGGGCGGATTGACCGGACAGCTTTACAAGCAATTCGCGCTGACGCTCGCGACGTCGGTAATCCTGTCGGCGGTCGTGGCGCTGACGCTGACGCCGGCGCTCTGCGCGCTGCTGCTGCACCCGGCGGCCCACAGCGACCATCCCGGTCTGCTCGCGCGCTTCTTCGACGCGTTCAACCGGATGTTCGAATCGTTCCGAAACCGATACGCGGATTCGCTCGTCAAGCTCGCACGGCACGCCGCGCTCGTGGCACTCACGTCCGTGGTGCTGCTGGGCGCGCTCTACGGCCTCATCAAGGCCCGACCGACCGGCCTCGTGCCCGACGAGGACCAGGGCTACATGTTCGTCGTCCTGCAACTTCCCCCCGGGGCGTCGCTCGAGCGAACCAACGCCGCGGTGAATCAGGTGAACCGGATCGCGAGCGAGGTGCCGGGCATCGAAGGCGTGGCCTCGCTGGTCGGCTTCAATCTGCTGACCGGACTGACGACGTCGTACAACTCGACCACGTTCATCCGATTCAAGCCGTGGGGCGAGCGCAATAAAGAGGGGCAAAGCGGCCCGGAGATTCTCCGCGCGCTGGGCGGGCGTCTCAATCGCGAGATCAAGGATGCCAACGCGCTGGTGCTGAATCCGCCGCCGATCCGCGGCTTGAGCACCACCGGCGGCTTCGAGTTCATCTTGCAGGACAACGGCGGAGGCGATGCCAAAGCGTTCGCGCAAGTGTTGCAGCGAGTGTTGGGGGAGGCGCGCAAGCGGCCCGAGCTGGGAGTCGTCTTCGCCAACTACGACGACCGCACGCCGCAGATCGAGTATGAAGTCGACCGCGACAAGATCAAGTCGAACGGCCTCACATTGAGCGACGTATTCTTCACGTTGCAGATGTTCATGGGCAGTTATTACGTCAACGACTTCAATCTTTTCGGACGAACGTTCCGCGTGCAGGCCCAGGCCGAAGGTTATGCGCGCGCCGATCCCGCCGACATCAATCGCTACTACGTTCGCAACGCCGACGGCGACATGATTCCGCTGGGATCGGTGCTGAAAGAGAAATCGGTCAGCGGCCCCGAATACCTGGAGCGTTACAACCTCTATCGCGCGGCCACGATCAACGGCTCGCCGGCGTCGGGCTACAGCTCCGGACAGGCGGCACAGGCGATGGAAGAAGTCGCGCAGACGCTCCCCGCCGGCTACACGTACGAATGGACCGGCGCGATCTACCAGGAGAAGAAAACCGGTGGACAGACCGGATACATCTTCGCGCTGTCGCTGATGTTCGTGTTCCTGGTGCTCGCGGCGCTGTACGAAAGCTGGGCGATGCCGGTCGCGATTTTGCTGGTGATTCCGTTCGGTGTGCTGGGAGCGTTCAGCGGCCTCGCGCTCCGAGCGCTCGTGAGCAACGTCTACGCGCAGATCGGGCTCATCATGCTGATCGGACTTGCCGCCAAGAACGCGATCCTCATCGTGGAATTCGCGAAACTTGCGCGCGAGCGCGGCCTGTCGATCGTGCAGGCCGCCAGGGAGGGCGCTTTTCTTCGTCTGCGGCCCATCCTGATGACATCGTTTGCCTTCATTCTCGGCACGGTGCCGCTGGCGATCGCCACTGGCGCAGGCGCGGGCGCGCGGCAATCGATCGGCACGACGGTCGTGTTCGGCATGCTGTTCGCCACGATGCTCGGAATCGTCGTCATCCCGATCTACTACGTCATCGTTCAGCGCGTGAGTGAACGCAAGATGCCCTTCCGCGACGACGAGCTGCCTCCGCGCGAGCGCGGCAAAGCACCGGCGGCAACCGCGGGCGAGCAAGGGAGCGGCAGATCGTGATGCCACGGCGACTGTTTCCGGTCGTCGCGCTGCTGCTCGCGGCTTGCGCCGTGGGACCGCAATATTCGCGCCCCGCGCTCGACGTCCCTGACGCGTTCCGCGATCAAACCAGTGCGCGCGGCGCCGAGTCTCTCGCCGATCTGTCGTGGTGGGACGTCTACAGGGATCCGACGCTGCAGCAGCTTCTCAAGGCCGCAGTCCTGCAGAATCGCGACGTCAAGATCGCGGTCGCCCGCGTCACCGAAGCGCGGGCACAGGCCGCGATCGCGCGCGTCGCGCAGTTCCCGCAGGCCAATGCCGATTTCAACGGCGAGCGCGGCCGCGTATTCCAATCCGGTGGTTACTTTACCGGTGCGCTGTTTAGCGCCGACGCCCAGGTCTCGTTCGAGCTCGATCTGTGGGGCCGGCTCGCGAGTCTTTCGGAGGCCGCCCGGTCGAATCTGCTCGCGACCGAATATGCGCACGACAGCGTGATGTCGAGCCTCGTCGGCGCCGTGGCCACCGCCTATTTCGACCTGATCTCCTTCGATCAGCAGTTACGCGTCACCGAGCACACCGTGCGCGATCGGCAACGTTTTCTCGAGCTTACGCAAAGCAAGCTTCGCAATGGGGCGGCGTCGAGCGTCGATGTCAATCGGGCCGAGGCGAGCCTGGCGGCGGCCATGGCGATCGAGGCCGACCTCCGGCGCCAAATTGCGCAAACCGAAAATCAATTGCGCATCCTCCTCGGAGAAAACCCGGCGCCGATCGAGCGCCCGGAACGCGACCTCGAAGCGCTTCCCGCGCCGCCCGACGTGCCCGAGGGGTTGCCGTCGTCGCTGCTCGAGCGCCGGCCCGATTTGCGCCAGGCGGAAGCGAACCTCGCCGGCGCGACCGCCAATGTGCGCGCCGCGAAGGCGGCGCTTTATCCGACCATCTCGCTTACCGGCTCGTTCGGCTGGGAGAGCCTCGAGCTTTCCAAGCTCTTCACCGGACCCACCAAGATTTGGGCGCTTGGCTTCGACGTTCTCCAACCGCTGATCAACGCGCAACGCAATCGCCATCAGGTCGAAGCGGCGCAAGCGCGCGCGGAGCAGGCCGTGCTGCAATATCAAAGCGCGGTCGCGCAATCATTCAGGGAAGTCTCGGACGCGCTGGTCGCGCGGCAACGGTACGACGAGCAGTTGCGCGCGCAACAGCAGCAGGTGAGGGCGCTGCAGGGAGCGAGCACGCGCGTGCTGAGGCGGTATCAGGTCGGCTACTCGTCGTATTTCGAAGTGATCGACGCCGACAGTAGTCTGTACACTGCTCAGCTCCTGCTGGTGCAGGCGCGGCGCAACAGCCTGGTGACGGTCGTCCAGCTCTACAAGGCGTTGGGAGGAGGATGGGCGCGCACCTCGGCGGGTGCGACACCGGGGTCGTCGAATGGCTCGTCCGAGAGTGCGGCGCCGGTGGCGTCGAAGTGAGGCGCACGAGTCGCGAAACGGTGTGAACTCCGGCGCACGTGTCTCGTCACCATGCGCCGCTGGTATTCTGCACTGCAATGGAGATTCATATACCGGACCCGGCCCATACGGGTTCCGCGCAAACGCGAGTCAACTTCCGGCGAGCGGTGGTGATCGCGCTCTCGTTCGTCCTACTGATCTGGGTCATCCAGTGGTTGAACTGGGCGCTGGATCTCGATTTGCAGCGTTTCGGCGTCCGGCCGCGCCAGTGGGCCGGGCTTCCCGGCATCTTTCTCGGCCCCCTGCTGCACGGCGGCTTGGCGCACTTGGTCGCCAATTCGCTGCCGCTGCTCGTCGTAGGCACGGCGATGTTGCACCTGTATCCGAATGCGGCCCGGTCGGTGTTGCCGGCGGTTTATCTGGGACCGGGCATCGCCGTGTGGTTGTTCGCGCGGGAGTCCATCCATATCGGTGCCAGCGGATTGGTGTACGGCTTGGTCGGCTACGTTTTCGTGGCCGGCTTGATCCGGCGCGACAGGCGCGCGATTGCCGCGTCGCTGTTGGTTGCCTTCCTGTACGGGTCGCTGGCCTGGGGTGTGTTGCCGACGGAGCCGGGGGTCTCCTGGGAAACGCACCTCGCCGCGGCGTGGATCGGCGTGCTGATGGCGATCGCGCTGCGGGGCTTGGACATACCGCCGCGCGTTCGCTACGCGTGGGAAGACGAGCGTGACGACGCGGTCGAGCCGTCCGGGGTTGGCGAATCCCAAGAAGGCGGTCGGCTCCCCTAGCGATCGACTCCGAACGCCCGTCTCCTACGCGCCGAAAATCTGCCGCCAGCTGGCGTAGCAACTGCCCGCGATCATCGGCCCGAGTACGAGCCAGCCCAAGCCGAACGGGATCGACGCGACGATCGCGAGCCCGATGAAGATGAGGCCGTAGATCAGAAACGGGCCCATATTCGTCCAGCTCGCCGCAAAGCTCTTTTTGAGTGCGTTCATCGGCTCTTCACCGTTCAGTGCCACCAATGCAGGCGCGAACCAATAAGCCATCGCGATCAGCGCGCCGCCGATCAGCGCGATCGTGATGAGCGCAAACAATCCGGCGCCGAGGACGCCCGGCACGATGACCGACAGATCGCCCTGTCCAGCGAGCGCGCTCAGGCCCGACATGCCGAACGCCATCAGCATGCCGAAAAACAGGAAAATGAGAAAGACAATCGACAAGGCGAGCATCATGAGGCCGAGAATCGCGAGGGGTCCTAAGCGCGCGTCCTTGAAGCCCGCGAATAGATGGCTAACGGAAAGCGGCTCGCCGCGCGCGAGCGCGTGGCAGCCCAACATCATTCCGCCGACGAACACCGGTGTGAGCACGATGTGCGCGAGCCCGCCGATCACCGGGACGATCTCTAGACAGAAGGAGATCAACACATAGACGATCAGCATCAATATCCACGGGATGGGCGCCGCGTTGAAAATCCGCCACGCCTCGCCCCAGAACGATGCGCCGCTGCCTGCGGGCAAGCGCCGCGGCTCGCGTGGCCCCTGGTCATTGGAAGCTGGCGCGTGGGCGAGCGGCGGCAATGGTGTCGTATCCAATCGTTCCTCCTTAGGCAGAGTACCGTGGCAGCGGCGCGCGGCCACATCCCTGACGTCAGCAGGGATTTTCCCCTCCCGGCCGGAAAAGAACGAGGGGCATTGCAAATGGCGGTTCACGTTACCATTTGTCTTTTACCCTGCCGCTCGGCCGGGTGCCAAACTGTTGAGGATTCCCATGCGCGAGCCTGTTCTTCGAGAGCCTGCCGGCATCGTTCACGCGCGGCGTACCGTCGAGGGCGGCGGTTTCGTCGTCCGCCGGCCGTTTCCCACGCCGGAACTGCCGCTGTTCGATCCGTTCCTTCTACTCGACGAAATGGGCCCGGTCGATTACGCGCCGGGGAAGGCGGTGGGCGCGCCCGACCACCCGCATCGGGGATTCGAAACGGTCACCTATCTGCTCGATGGTGAGTTCGAGCACGAGGATTCGGCCGGCAATCGCGGCCGTCTCACGCCCGGCGATATTCAGTGGATGACGGCGGGACGCGGTGTCGTTCACTCGGAAATGCCGAGCGCGCGCGTGCGCAAGGACGGCGGCCGCGTGCACGGTTTCCAGCTGTGGGTCAATCTCCCGGCGCGGGACAAGATGACCGACCCGCGTTACCAGGACGTCAGCGCGGCGACGCTGCCGGTGGCGACCTCAGAGGACGGCAAGACGACGGTCAAGGTGATCGCCGGCGAGGCGCTCGGAGTGTCCGCGCGCGTCGAAACGCGCACGCCGATTCTCTATCTCGACGTCTCGTTGCAACCGGGCGCACGCGTCACGCTGCCGGTACCGGCCGGCTACAACGCGGCCGTCTATGTTTTCGAAGGTGCCGCGCGCGTCGGCCCGCATCACGATGTGGCGAGCGGCGATTTCGTTTTGCTGGGCCCGGGCGAGGCGGTAACGCTCTCCTGCGCCGATGACGCGTCAACGCCGGCACGGATGCTCGTGCTGGGAGGCACGCCGCTCGACGAGCCTGTCGCGCGTTACGGTCCGTTCGTGATGAACACCGAAGCCGAGATCCGCCAGGCGATCGCCGACTACCAAAGCGGCAATTTCGGCGGCATTGCGCGCTGACCGGCATTGGGCCGAGCACTATGGACGCGATTCTTCTGCAACTGGAGCGGCACGGCACGCTGATTGTCGGGTTCAACGTGCTGCTGCAGCAGTTGGGCCTGCCGATCCCGGCGGTGCCGACGATGATGGTGGCGGGGGCGCTTGCCGCCGTGGGCCGCATCAACGGGATCGCGACCTTCGCGCTGTGCGTCTTCGCGTCGCTTCTGGCCGACGTGCTGTGGTTCTGGGCCGGCCGCCGTTTCGGCTACCCGGTGCTGCGTTTCCTGTGCAAGGTTTCGTTGTCGCCGGACACTTGCGTGCGCGAAACGGAAGGGATTTTCGAGCGCTGGGGATTCTTTTCGGTGATCCTGTCGAAATTCGTGCCGGGATTCTCGACGGTTGCGCCGCCGATCGCGGGCGCGCTCAAAATGCCCGCCGGCGCGTTCGTCGTTGCGTCGATCGCAAGCGCTGCCTTGTGGGTCGGCGCGGCGATGGGCGTGGGAATCGTGTTTTCGCGCCAGATCGACGTGGCGTTGGCCTGGATGACGCAGAACGCCGGACTCGCGGCGGGTGCCGTCGCGGCGGTGGTCGCGGCGTACATCGCGTCGAAGGCGCTGCAGCGTCTGCGCCTCGCGCGGAACGTGAACGCCGCCCGGATCACGATCGACGAGCTTCGCGATCGCCTCGCGCAAGAACCGCGGCCGTTCCTGGTCGACGTCGGCTCGCGGCTCGCGCACCAGGCGCGGCCGCACATTCCCGGCGCGCGGATGCTCGATCTCGACGCGATTTCACGCGCCGACGATTTCCCTACCGACCAGGACATCATCGTCTACTGCGCGTGCCCGAACGAGGAGTCGGCGAAACGCGCGGCGCAAATCCTGCTGAAGAAAGGATTGTCGCGCGTGCGGCCGCTGGTCGGCGGCATCGACGGCTGGATCGCGGCCGGGCACGCGGTCGAGCACGGC
>CATPAO010000386.1 GCA_955652025.1 Casimicrobiaceae bacterium | reverse complement strand
CGGCAGCACCCGCTTGTACGAAAAGCTCGGCAACACCCAGGCGCTTGTGACAATCGCGCGTTGCCTCGACATCGTGCGCTCGGCCTGCGAGGGCCATGGGGGGCGCGTCATCAAGACGATCGGCGACGAGGCGATGACGTCGTTTCCCGGCGTCGACGACACTGCGGAGGCGGCGGCGGAGATCCAGGCCAAGATTGGGGAACTGCCGCCGGTCGGCGGCTCGCGGGTCGCGATTCGCATCGGATTCCATTTCGGCCCGGCGATCGAGAACGACGGCGACGTATTCGGCGATTCGGTGAACATCGCCGCGCGGATGGTGGCGCTCGCCAAGGGCGGCCAGGTGATCACGTCGGCCGAAACGGTGTCGGCGTTGGCACCTTGGCTCCGCGGACGCTTTCGCGAGCTTGATTCGCTTACTGTCAAAGGCAAGACCCAGGACATCCGGATTTTCGAATTGCTGTGGCAGGAGTCGGCCGAGGAGCTGACGGCGCTTTCCACGCGGCCCAAGTTGGGCCCGGCGCGGCTGTGGCTCCGCCTGGGCGAGCGGGAGATCGAGCTCGGCGAGTCGCGGCCCGGGTTGACGCTCGGCCGCGATCCGCAAAGCGACGTCGTCATCACCGACAAGATGGCATCGCGACTCCATGCACGGATCGAGCGGCGGCGCGACAAATTCGTGCTGGTCGACCAAAGCTCGAACGGGACTTACGTGACCGTCGACGGCGAAAAGGAAATCCTGCTCCGGCGCGAAGAGCTCGTCCTTCGCGGCCGCGGCCAGATCACCTTCGGCCATGGCGTGCACGCCGATGCCGTTGAGGTGCTGACCTACTCCTGCGTCGAGGGACCCGGAGGGGCCAGCCCAGCTTCGTCGCCATCGGCGGACTAAACGCCGTTGTTCCGCTGTTCGGCCTCGAGACCCCGCGCTTCGCGCGCACGGATCTTTGCCGGAAATGATTTTGCTACCGAACATGGCGCGGCGCGCCGCGTGCACTTTATTGGCGATGGCGATCATCGTCGCCGGATGCGCGGCGCCCGAGCGGGCCGACGTCGCGCCCGCCCGATCGGCCGATGCCGCGCTCACCCCGGACCAACGCTGCGAAGAGGCGTTCGCGCTATTCGACCGCGCGGTCGGTCGAGCGGGCGTCGAAGACGCCGAGGCGACCCGCATACCCGGTTTTCCGTGGCTTCGCGTCGATCGCTTCCTGGCGAGCTTTCGTCAGGAACGACTCGCCGATTCTTCCGCGCGGACATGGGTCGATGCGATGCAGCGCCTCGGCGCGGACGCGCGCCGCGTTGAATTCGCGAATCTGCCGGCCGCGGAAAAGATCGCGCTCGGCGATCGATTTGCGACGCTCGACGAATGTGCGCGGCGCTCGCGCGAGCGCGCGCTCGCGACGGACGAAGGCTGGACGATGCTTCGCGGCGCCGCGTCGGCGTCCGAGAGCTACGAAGATGCGCTGCGCGTCGCGGGGCTCTATCCGTTGACTGCCCTGCCGGCGTCGATCGGCATCCGCCGCTACGAGGCCGCGACGCGCGCCGCGTTCGAGACTCCGCTGGCGGAATTGCCCGTGCGCGGAGAACTGCACACGTACGTCCCGGATCGCGCGAGCGTGCTCACGGCCTCCGAGATCGCGGCGCTTTTTGCCCGCGCACAAGGCCGCGCCGATGCGTTGGGTGTGCCGCAGCCCACCGACGACGACAGGCGCCGATTGCTGGCGACGTTCGCGCCGACGTTCATCGTCGACGAGCGCAGCGACGACGATCGCATCGGCGAGCCCGCGCTTGGGCCGGACGGCGTTCCCTCGGTCGTCCCAAGCACCCCCGTCGTGTTCACGCGCGTTGCGCACACGCGGTTCGGCGGCGTCATCTTGCTGCAGCTGATCTACACGGCATGGTTTCCCGCGCGCACTGCGGATTCGGCGTTCGACGTTCTCGCGGGCCCGCTGGACGGCATCGTATGGCGGGTCACATTCGCGGCCGACGGCACGCCGCTGTTGTTCGATTCGATCCATCCGTGCGGCTGTTACCACTGGTTCTTTCCGACCGCGCGGCTCTCGGTGAAGCCGCAACCGCCGTCGATCGACGAGCAGGCGCTGCTCGCTCAACAACTGCCGCGCGTAGCCAGCGACGCGCAAATCGCGCTGCGCGTCGAAGCCGGCACGCATTACCTGCGCCGCATCATCGTCGATCCGCTGCGCGCGGAGGGCGCGCGCCGATACATGCTTCGCGCGGACGACACGCTGCGCACGTTGCCGGTCCCGGGCAATGGCACACGCAGCCTGTACGGGCCCGACGGCATCGTTCACGCCAGCGATCGTCCCGAGCGTTATTGGTTCTGGCCCCTCGGCATTCCGAGCGCGGGCGCGATGCGGCAGTGGGGCCACCACGCGACGGCGTTCGTCGGACGCCGGTATTTCGACGAGCCGTTCTTAGTCGAGCGCTATTTTGCCTTGACAGCCGAGTAAGGACGCGCTGAACACGCCGCACGCGGGCGCGACGGGTCGCTGGCCGGGGATGAGGGCGCGAAGCAACGCGCAGCAAAGGGT
>CATPAO010000385.1 GCA_955652025.1 Casimicrobiaceae bacterium | reverse complement strand
GAAAACCCACCGTCCGGGATCGTAGGGGGGCTTGTGGAACCGTCTGCGTTCTTCTGGGAGCCGGATTGAGGCCCATCGGGAAACCGTTGGATACGCCACCGTACCCTACGATCGCACACGCGCCACATTTCTATCCCGACCGACTCGATCCGAGATTGGCAACACCTTTTGCCGCTGTCGCTTTCATGTGTGTGATTCCGAACCAACGAGGTACTCGATGAACCCCAGAGAAACCGCCGCGGTAGTGTTCGCAATTCTCGCCGCGTTACCGCCTGCCGTCGCTCAAAGCCCGCCACCGAACGACAGTCCTGGCGCGTCGGCCGCTGCACCGACCCCGGATGGATCGAAGCTACCGATCCGAGCAAGCCGCGACGCGGCGACGGACGCGGATGCCCGTCTCTGTCTTGAATTTCCTACCAATCTCCAAGTGATCATGTGCGCAGAAAAATATCGCCCGCACAAACGTAATGTGTAGTCGCCCAACCCAACGTTCAACGCGGACCCCAGCCGGCGGGCCATCGGCCGGGCACTGGGGCCGGTTGACTTGAGTCAGGCGGCTGGATCAGACCGATCGTCCCAATCCATCCATGGTCAAGGAAAGCGACCCGTGGCTCGAAGCATCGGATGTGATCCCGATGTTTCCCACCTTGGTGTGGAAGATTTTGCTCAAGGCTGAGGTGCGCGACACGATAGATGCAAAGGTTTTAGCGACACTTTGGAGACTAAGGCGCGATCTGCCAACGCTCAAGCCCGGTCACGGATGGCAATCAGAACAAACGCTACATCAACGCGACGAATTTCAGGAGCTCATTTCTTGCGTTAACAATGTTGCCAAGAGCATTCTGCGGTTCTTGCGAATCGGGCAGGAACCTTTCGAAATCACTGGCTGCTGGGCCACGGTTCTCGCCAAGGGTGCGGATCACAAGGCTCATAGCCACCCGAACAACTTTTTGAGTGGCGTCTATTACGTTCGAATTCACCCGGGTGCAGACACCATAAACTTTCATGACCCCAGAAGTCAGACCCGTGTTATCCGGCCGCCGGTCGTGGAGCTTACGGGGGAGAACACCGACCAGGTCGTCGTTAGAGTGACCAATGGCACGCTTCTGATGTTCCCGTCCTATTTGGAACACTCCGTCGACACCAACATGAGCGCGGAAGAAAGAACCAGCATCAGCTTTAACATCATGTTCTCTTCGTTCGCGGAGAACCTGAGCAAACCTCTATGGTGAAGCTGCTCCGTTCCACTACGAATCGCCAAACGTGTTTTTTGTCGCCCTGCCGGACACGACCACCGGCACCTGCCCGACGGCAACAACCCGGTTTACCGGCTGTGGAACCAGCGCGCCGACTCCAATCACCGCTACACCGCCGATCCTGCGATCAAAGCCCAGATGATTGCCATGGCCTATCTCGCCGAGGGTTACGGGCCAGACGCGGTGATCATGTGCGCCACGGCGTAACCTAAGCGGCACCGTCACTTCTACGGCACCGATGCAACGCCACCACGACGTTCCGCGTTCCGGTACCGAGTACTCTGAAACGAAAGGACCTGGAGCGAAGATCTTTCCGGTTCACAGGATTCCTGTCCGCAGAACAAACGAATTCCTTCTTCCCGGGCCGAGGGACCGAGGGGCACAGCGCCTCGCCGCAACGGGAACCGGCTCTGCGAGAGCCGGGAGTGATCAGAAGCCGAAGGGTGGCGTAATGCCAGTGTAGTCACCGATCACATAGGCACTGTACGGCGCATTCATGCGAATCGCGGTGCTGGGACTGAAGCCCGGGTCGTTGATTATGCCGTAGCTTGCGACGATGGCCTTTGCCTGATTCACCTCAATCACTTGGTCATTGAACTGATCGCTGATTAGTGTATTGCCATTGCGCAGCCGCACTGCTCGCGTTGGGAGTGGCAGGGGATTGCTGCCCGATCGGCTGGTGGTAACGTACTCCCAGACAACCTTGTCGGTGAAATCGACTTCAACGATCCGACCGTGGTTGGAATCGGTGAGCAACGTGTTGCCGTTGTCAAGCCGGCTCGCGAAGGCGCAGCCACTGACCGTGCCGCCAGCGGTAAAGATATGGAGGACGGTGCCCGAAGTGTCGTGCGTCACTTCGATGGCGCGGTCGTTGTTCTCGTCGGAGATTAGGATGTGGGTATTGGCAAGCAGCTCGGCCGCGTTGGGATTGTTGAGTTGGCCAGGGCCATTGCCGGGAACGCCGGTTCCGTACTGCCACACGATGGCGTTGTCGCTAGGCCGCACTTCGATGATGCGCGCGTTGCCCTGATCCGTAATAAGCACGTTTCCGTTCGGCAAGAAAGTATTCTGCACCGGCGTGTTGAGCTGGTTGGGTCCGGATCCGGTGACGCCGAACCGCCCGTATTGCCAGACGATATTGCCGCCGCGGTCAACGAGGATCACGCGGTTGTCGACGCAGCCCTTCTTGCAGTTCTTGGTGCCTCCTAGAGGGATACCGGTGCCTGACATCAGCGTGTGGTCACCGACGCGTTCGGCGTCGTTGGTGCCGACAATCGCGTTCGCCGCAATATCGCCCGGACCGTTTCCAAACTGCCACACGATGTTGCCAGCGGGATCGATCTCGATGACTCGGTTGTTGAACTGATCGGTGATGAGGATGTTGCCGGGTTGGTTAAATCCGCTACCGGCACCCGCGCTCGCGGTGCCGACAAAGGCGATACCCAGCAGAAGCCACATTCCGCGACGACTCGCGCTCCGACGATCGGGTTTTGTCGCATACAAACGCTCGTCCGTAGCACCCTTTCTGCGTGGGGCGACCCAGAAGGGGGGGAGACCCTTGCAATAGCGGACTTCCAAAATGCCGTCTCTTAAGGTGTGAGCCATTTTTCACCTCCTGGATTTGTTTGGGCCCGCCCGCCCGGCGCCCATTGGCAATGTTCTTTCGTAGCCGAAACACTTTAGGACCGCAATTTATTCCGTAGCGGCGGCGTTGACCTCTGCCCAGAGTCCTACCCGCGCTCGGGCGCAGCCAGATGCATTCGATCTTCTCGTAAGACGTAGTCCGACACTGCCAACGCTGCTTCAAGCTGTCGACTCAACTTGATTCAACTCCAACCCATGGAGACCGCCCGTTGTGAGGCCGCAGTCCCCCTGCCACGTCAGGACCACATCCCGCATGGAGCAACTCTCGCCCCGCCTGACAAGCGGACAATCGTAAACTGAGCCAGGCGGCGACAGTCGCGCTTGGCAGAGCGAAGTACCTCGTACTCACCCAAAAGCACGGAACTGCGCACTAAATCGGCGTAGGCGGCACAGGAAAGGGCGAGGAGCGAGGCTTGTGGCGCCCGTGGAACCATGCTTTTCGCCGCTCAGCTGTCGCCCAACAACTGCCGCCCCGCCGCCGCTGCCAGCATATACGTCGCGACCGCCAGCGCGACGACGGCATCGAAGCCAACGTGGATCGCCAACACCGTGGCGAGGATCGCCGCCACGACCGACGCACAAGCGTTCACTCCCCAGGCCCACGGAATCAGCGCAGGGGCGCGCTCCGCGAGTCGCGCCACGCCTCGCGGAAACGGTATCCCCATCGCGAAAGCCAGTGGCGCGATCAGTCCCACAGACAACGCGATCCTGACGGCGTCCATCTGCGGCATGAGATACGCGAAGGTGCGCGGCAGCACCGCGATGTAGAGGAGCGCAAGGAGCCCGATCGCCAGCGCGGGAGGGGTGGCGGTACGCGCCGGCGCATTGACCGGTTGCCGGCGGCCTGCATAGCGGCTGCCGAGGCCGGCAAAGACCAGGAACGCGAACAGGACCACTGCGACGGCATGGAGCGGATGGCCGAGGAACAGGATGAACTTCTGGATGAACGCGATCTCGATGAACATGAAACCGCAGCCGAGCGCGAGGAAATACACAGCGACGCGCGGCCGCGTCAGACCGGCGGCACCACCCGTCGCCGCTCCTCCGGTGAAGAGAGCCGGTAACATGATTAGCAGCGCGCTGGCCACCGTGGCCTGGATCAGTGTCGCAATCAACACCGGATAGCCCCATTCCAACAACGGCAATCCGCCACGCTCCTTGAGTGCGAGCAGTTCGGGAAGCGTGCGCCACTTGAAGAAGTGAAAGAAAAAGGGCCGGTCATCGGTGGCCGGGCCGACGTCGAATTTGTATTGGTCTAAAAAGGTCTCGCGCGCCGGACCGAGCAACGCGACCGCGCCGTCGTGATACCAGGATCGGTCGAGCACGTTGTAGCGGTTCGCTTCGTCCGCTCGTATGCCCGGGAAATAGTCGACGTCGAACGAGCGCGTCCGGCAGAACTCTTTCAGCGCCGCGATTTCCCGATCGGTGAAAGCGCCGTTCCTGACGAGGAGCGTGGCCGTCCGCCAGCCGCGGATCAGCGCGAGTTGCCGTCCGGGTTGGGCGACGCCGTTGCGTTGGAGCGCGGCGGCGGCGGTGGCGACGAGCTTCAGCATGTCGCGTGGCGGCAGCGTGACCCAACGCGTGATCGCGAGGAGCCCGCCCGGCGCAAGACGCTCGAGGTAGCCGTCGAGCGCTTCGACGGTGTAGAGATAGCTCTCGGACAGCGCATGAAGTCCCGCCGCTGCCGCGCCGAACGGATCGAGCAACGCGACGGTAATGAGATCGTACTGCTCGGCGCTGGAGGCGATGAACCGGCGCGCGTCGGCGATGTGCGCGCGCACCACCGGTACGCTATAAGGCTTGCCGGAAAACGACGCGAACTGATGCTCGACCAGATCGACGAGCTGCGGATTGAGCTCCACCGCGTCGACCGCGGCGGCTTCGTGGTAGAGCGCCTGCAGCACGTCGGCACCCGCGCCCGCGCCGAGCACCAGGACACGTGGGTGGTCGCGCAGGTAATAAGGCGCGGCGGACGTAAGGTCACCGAGGAAGGCGAGCGGCGCGCGCCGGCCGTCGTACCGGTTGATTGCGCTCATTGCGTCGCCGTCGGTGAAGATCGCGAGCTGGGGCGGAGGCTCGTGCGTCGAAGCGATACTCTGACCGGGCGCGTGCCGAAACGGGATACGCGAACTTTCGACCACGGTGACGACGCCAAGCGGGCTCGAGCGCTCGGTGACGACCCGCGTGCCGCTGACGGTTAGCGTCTGGCTCAATTCCTTGTAAGCGGACGGATGGAGCTCCGCCCAGTCGGACGGCAGGGCTAGTACGCCGACGAGTACCGCGCCGAACAGCACCGCGGGCAGGACTCGCGGTGAGAGGCCGCATGGCTTCACCGCCGCTACTGCCGCGACACCGCCGGTCACCCCGAGGACGATCAACGCGTGCGTCGGCGTCAGGACGAACAGCAGTGCCAGGATCCCGAGACAACCGACGCCGGCGCCGCCGAGGTCGCACGCATAGATGCGATGCGCCTGCCCGACGAACCGCGTAAAAGTAAGACAGGTACATGTTGCCGCGCAAAAGAACGGCACGAACAGCAGCGCGTAGACGGCCAGCAGGCGTAGCGGCTGCTGCGGATCCCACAAGAGCTCGAGCGGATTGAACGCGATCTGCTGTGCGATCAGGAATCCCACCACGGCGGTGAAGCCGAAAGCCGCCGCGGCGGCGATGAAAACCGGCGCGAAATGCGCGCACAGGAAGCGCTGCGACAGCGCGACGAACGTGCCGGCGGCGCCATAGCCCAGCATCGCGACGCTGATCATCATGGAGGCGAAGTGGTGCCACTGGATGATCGAGAAGAGCCGCGTCAAAAGAACCTCGTAGCCGAGCGTCGCCGCGGCAATGAGCGCGACGGCGGCGAGGGGCGGCGAGGTCACAATGATTTCAGGGCGACGCCAGCGGCCGGGCGTCGGCAGAAGAAGCGGCGCGGGTCGCGCGGACGGTGCCGCTCGCGTTCACCGCGTGCCAGTCAGTGGCACGAACTGCACGGGCAGGATCTGGCGGGTCGTCACGGCGCCATCCACGCCCTTGTCCACGAGCGTCAGATACTGCGCCAGAAACGGCGCGCCGACGGGGATCACCATCCGACCGCCGGGCTTCAGCTGCCGCACTAACGGCGGT
>CATPAO010000384.1 GCA_955652025.1 Casimicrobiaceae bacterium | reverse complement strand
CTCCGCGATGCACACCCGCGCGTCGTGTGCGCGAAAATCGGACGGGCGGAGGAATTGGACCGGATGCGTCGCGACAACCGGCAACCGCAGGTCGGCGGCGAGCATCGCCGTCGCACGCACGAGCGCGTCGTCGTCCGGACGACCGGCGCGCTGGATTTCGAGAAAATAGCGCCCGGGAAACGCGCTCTCCCACTGGCGCGTGAACTGTACTGCGCCGGCGGCGTTGCCTTGGATCAACGCGTGGCCGACATCGCCGTCGCGCGCGCCGGATAGTGCAATCAGGCCGTCGGTGCCTTCGGTGAACCATTCGCGTCTGATTTCCGCGCGGCCGCGATGCTGGTTTTCGAGATAGGCGCGGGTGAGCCACGCGCAAAGTTTCAGGTAGCCTTCGCGCGTCGCCGCGAGCAAGAGCGCACGAAACGGCGCGTCGCGCATCGCGTCGTGCGTGATCCAGACGTCGCAACCGGCGATCGGCTTGACCCCTTTCGCGCGCGCGGCTTTGTAGAACTTGATGAGGCCGAACACGTTCGCGAGATCGGTCAGCGCGAGTGCGGGCATCGCGTCGTTCGCCGCGGCCGCCACGGCGTCGTCGATGCGGACCGTACCGTCCGAGATCGAATATTCGCTATGCAGACGGAGGTGAACGAACGCGGGCGCGGCCATGTCGTGTGCGGTAGTATTGGCAGAATTCTACTCCGTCCAGCACACAAAACTGGATCGACGATGATGCCGGTCATGACAATAGCGAACGCATCGCCACGAAGCGCGCAGCCGACGGCCGCGCTTGCCGTCATCGCCGTGTTGTTGGTCGCCGCATGCGCGACGACAACACCGGTTTCGCGCGAGCAACCGGGCGTGACCGTGCCGCCGGTGGAAACGCCGCCGACTGCGCCGGTGCCGCAGGCGCCGCCGCTTCCACGCAACATCGAGCCGCCGCCGCCGAAGCTCAACCTTTCGGGATTTCCGTTGCCTTATCGCCAGGGTTACGCCGACGGCTGCGCCAGCGCGGGCGGCGCGGAGCGCAAGGATGCCGCGCGTTATTCGTCCGACATGAATTACCGAACCGGATGGTCGGACGGCCGCGCGTTGTGCGCGAAGAAATGATGCCGCGGTGCTCACCCGACCCCCACGCTTGCCGCTGCGCCGCTACGCTGCCTCCAGAGGGGGAGCACCCGCGCCTTGGCCCGGCGGCGCTCATGCCGTCGCGCGCGCCGTAGCAGCGGAAGGTCCGATCGCCACAACCACCGGCGCGCGATGAAACCGTCGCGCTCGCAATTCGTCGATCTCCGCGGCATGCGCCATCACGTGTCGACGTGGGGCGAGCCCGGTCACCCGAAATTGTTCCTGCTGCACGGCTGGATGGATGTCGGTGCGTCGTTCCAGTTCCTGGTCGATGCGCTTGAGCGCGACTGTTTCGTGCTGGCGCCGGATCTCCGGGGCTTCGGCCGCTCGGAGTGGCAGCCGCAGGGCTACTGGTTCCAGGACTACGTCGCGGATCTCGAAGCGCTGCTCGATCGGCTCTCGCCCGGCGAGGCGGCCAATCTCGCCGGGCATAGTCTCGGCGGCAACATTGTCATGCACTACGCGGGTGTGCGGCCGGAGCGCGTGAGACGCCTCGTCTCGCTGGACGGATTCGGGATTCCGTCCGAGGCGCCGGAGAAGGCGGCGGCCAAGATCGCGAAATGGCTGGACGCGCTGCAAGCGCCGTCCGACTTCAAGCCGTATGCAAATCTGGCGGCGGTCGCCGACCGATTGCAGAAAAACAATCCGCGCCTCTCGCGCGACAAAGCGGAATTCCTGGCCGCGCATTGGGCGGAGGCGTTGCCCGACGGCCGCGCGCGTCTCGTCTCCGATCCACGGCATCGGCTGCCGTTTCCGACGGTGTACCGGATGGAGGAAATCTACGCCGTCTGGCGTAACATTGAGGCGCCTACGCTGTGGATCGGCGCAGCGCAAACGCATATCCTGCCCTGGCTGGCAGGCACGAACGATGCACACGGCAGAGATGCGTTCGACGTCGTCCGTCGCCGGTTATCGCACATCAAGCACGGCCGGCTCGAGATCGTCGCCGATGCCGGTCACATGCTCCATCACGATCAACCGGCCGCCGTCGCGCGCCTGATCGAATCCTTCGTCGCATGAACCGGCTTCGTAGGCACCTGCGGCGGCGCCTTCAGAGAGCCTTTGGCGCGCAAGCATCCATTTCGCCTTACCATCTCCCCTCTCAGCCCGAACTGAAATGTTTGGTGCCTTTCAAACGACTAAGCGGCTACATCGCCCCGATGTGGGTGAATCGACCAGGAGATTGGCTATGAGTCCTTCGTTTTTGCGCGGTCTGCGTGTGGCATTGGTGGCCGGAGTCGTGGTGGCGGCCCAAGGGTGCGATGTCGCGCGAAGCGAGAGCGTCCTTCCGCCGCCGGCCAAAGACGTCGCGGCTTCGTCCGCCGCAACCCAGACCGCGGTTTTCGCCGGCGGTTGCTTCTGGGGCGTCGAGGCGGTGTTCCGGCATACGAAGGGCGTCAAGAGCGCCGTTTCGGGGTACGCGGGCGGGCCTGCGGCGGCGGCCAGCTACGAGGCGGTGAGCACCGGCCACACCGGACATGCCGAGTCGGTGCAGCTGACCTACGATCCCGCCGAGGTGTCTTACGGGACGCTGCTGCAGATCTTTTTTGCGGTAGCGCACGATCCCACCGAACTCAACCGTCAGGGTCCCGATGTCGGAACGCAATACCGGTCGGCCATTTTCACCGTGGACGAAGAGCAGGCACGCGTCGCGCGCGCCTACATCGCGCAGCTCGATGCCGGCAAGGCCTACCCGCGTCCCATCGTGACCCAGGTGACGCCGCTCGCGAAATTCTATCCGGCCGAGGCTTATCACCAGGACTATCTGGCGCGCCACCCGGACCAGCCGTATATCGTCTACAACGACCTGCCCAAGCTCGCGTCGCTACAACGTCAGTATCCGTCGTGGTATGTAGGTAAGGCGCCGCGTCCGTAACGGGCTTCCGCATCGCTCGGTCCCGCGCGAACGAGCACCGCCGGGGCGTCCCAAGGGGCGAGTTACTCCCCCTTGGGGGCAGCGCAGCGGCGAGAGCCGCAAGCGTGCGGGTCGCCATGCGTATCGCGTAGAATGAGCGCGCGCCGTAACCGGCGCTCATTTTTTTTTGCGCGCCCTCCATGCCCGAAGACACCGCACCCGATCTGTCGAAGCTCCGTATCGATCGCAGCCTCGCGCCGGTGGTGCGCCGCCGCCGCCGGAAATGGATCTGGCTCGGCGTTGTGGCCACGCTCGTCGTGGCGGGCGCCGCGTGGTTCGCGCTGCAGCCGCGCGTGATCACCGTACAGACGACACCGGTCGTGACCGCGTATCCGTCGCAGCAATTCGTCGTACTGAATTCGACGGGGTACGTCGTCGCGCAACGGAAAGCAGCGATCGCGTCCAAGGCCACCGGGCGTCTCGAATGGCTGGGCGTTGCCGAGGGCTCGCGCGTCAAGGCGGGCGACGTCATCGCGCGGATCGACAATCGCGATGTGGCCGCGCAGTCGCAAAGCGCCGATGCGAATGTCCGCGCCGCGCGTGCCGCGCTCGAGCAAGCGCAGGCGGAGGACCGCGACGCGCAGGCGCAGCACAAGCGCAATGTCGATCTCGTCGCCAAGGGCTTCGTGTCGCAGTCGGCGACCGACACGTCGAAGGCGCGCGCCGATCGCTCGGTTGCCGGTGTCGCCAACGCGCGTGCGGCGCTGGGCGCGGCGATCGCAAACGCCAAAAACGCGCAAGTCTCCGTCGACTACACGTTGATCCGCGCGCCGTTCGACGGCGTGATCCTGTCGAAGAGCGCGAACGTCGGCGACATGGTGACGCCGTTCTCGAGCGCGACCGATTCCAAGGGCGCCGTCGTGGCGATGGCCGACATGAGCACGCTCGAAGTCGAAGCCGACGTCTCCGAATCGAGCCTTGCCAAGATCAGGGTCGACATGCCCGCGGAGATCACGCTCGACGCGCTGCCGAGCGACCGCTTCCGCGGCCGCATCAGCCGGGTGGTGCCGACCGTCGATCGCGCGAAAGCGACGGTGATGACGAAGGTGCGATTCGATGCGATCGACCCGCGCGTGCTGCCCGAGATGAGCGCGAAGGTAAGCTTCCTGTCGCAGGAGGTGACGCCGGAGCAGCAAAAGGCGTTGACCGCCGTCAGCTCCGATGCATTTGCGCAGCGCAACGGCCGCACCGTCGTGTTCGTTATTCGCGACGGCAAGGCGGCCGCCGTCGCGGTCACGCCGGGCGCCAAAGTGGGCGACCTGACGGCGGTCACCGGCGATCTCAAGGCGGGGGACAAGGCGATCCTCCGTCCCGACGAGAAGCTCGCGGCGGGCGCGCTCGTCAAGGCTGCCACGAAGTAGCCGTCGCCATCTCGAACACTCGGTGTCTCACTTGCCCTCACCCGCGGCTTCGCCGTTCCCTCATTTGCCAACTGAGCCGCGAGCGGGGGGTTGGGGTGAGGATGCACCGCTCGTCGCCATTCGCGCGCTGTCGAAGTACTACACGCGCGGTGATCAGATCATTCCGGTGTTGGTTGACATCAACCTGGAGGTTTTCACCGGCGATTTCATAGCGCTGATGGGACCGTCCGGCTCCGGCAAGTCGACGCTGCTCAACCTCGTCGCCGGTATCGACAAGCCATCGGCCGGCGAGCTCCGGATCGCCGGCGTCGACATCGCGCAACTCGCCGATGCGGATCTGGCCGCCTGGCGTGCCGCCAACGTCGGCTTCATCTTCCAGTTCTACAACCTGATGCCGGTGCTCACCGCGTTCCAGAACATCGAGTTGCCGCTGCAGCTCACGTCGCTGTCGCGCGCGGAGCGGCGCGAACGTGTGGACACGGCACTCTCGCTCGTCGGATTGACCGACCGCCAGGACCATTATCCGAACGAGCTGTCGGGTGGCCAACAGCAACGCGTCGCGATCGCGCGCGCGCTCATCACCGATCCGACGCTGATCGTCGCCGACGAACCGACCGGCGACCTCGACCGGACGACGGGGGGCGAAATCCTGGGATTGCTCGACCGCCTCAACGTCGAGCTCGACAAGACGATCATCATGGTGACGCACGATCCGAAAGCGGCGGAAAAGGCGCATCGGCTGATCCACCTCGAAAAAGGCGTGTTGGTGGATTGATGTTCGTTCCGTTGCTGATCCTCAAGAACGCGCTCCGCCATAAGCTGCGGACGACGCTGACGATCGTCGGCATCGTCGTTGCGATCACCGCGTTCGGCATTCTGCGGACGATCGTCGATGCCTGGTACGCCGGCGCCAACGCGAGCTCGTCGGCGCGGCTCGTCACCCGCAATTCGGTGTCGCTGGTGTTTGCGCTGCCGCTCACCTACGCACAGAAGATCCATCAGGTCGAAGGCGTCGCATCGGTTGCGTGGGCGAACTGGTTCGGCGGCGTTTACGTGAGCGAGCGCAACTTCTTCCCGCAGTTCGCAATAAGCGCGCCGGCTTATCTCGACATGTATCCGGAATACCTGCTGGCGTCGGAGGAGAGGAAAGCCTTCCTGACTGATCGCGTCGGCGCGATCGCCGGCCGCAAGCTGGCCGAACAGTACGGTTGGAAGGTCGGCGACCAGATTCCGCTCAGAGGCACGATCTTTCCCGGGACGTGGACGTTCACGCTGCGCGGCATCTACGACGGCGCCGACAAGGGAACCGACCAGTCGACGTTCTTCTTCCATTTCGATTATCTGAACGAGACGATCAAGAAACAGTTTCCGCGCCGCGGCGACCAGACCGGCGTGTTCGTCGTCCAACTGAAGGATCCGCAGCAAGCGGCCGAAGTCTCGCAATCGATCGACGCGACGTTCAAGAATTCGCTGGCCGAGACGCTGACCGAAACGGAAAAAGCGTTCCAGCTGGGATTCGTCGCCATGACAGAGACGATCCTGCTTGCGATCCAGGCGGTCTCGTTCGTCGTCATCGTCATCATCATGGCGGTGATGGCGAACACGATGGCGATGACCGCGCGCGAGCGCTACGGCGAATACGCGACGATGAAGGCGCTGGGCTTCGGCAACGGCTTCGTCGCGTTCCTGATTTTCGCCGAGTCGCTCGCCATCGCATTGGCCGGCGGCCTACTCGGCATCGGGCTCACGTTCCCGCTCGCGCGTGCGTTCGCCGATGCGATGGGGTCGCTGTTCCCGATCTTTTTCGTGAGCGAGGATACGGTACTGATGCAATTCGCGGCGGCGCTCGTCATCGGAGTTGTCGCGGCGGGCATTCCGGCATGGAACGCCGCGCATGTGCGGATCGTCGACGGCTTGCGCGCCGTCGGGTGACGGAAGGCGAGATGGCGATCCCGATCAACTACATCGCGCGCAATCTCGTGGCGCGCCGGCTGACGACGATCCTCACCGCCGGCGGGATGGCGCTCGTCGTCTACGTGTTCGCGACGGTGTTGATGCTCGCGGCGGGGCTGGAAAAAACGCTGGTGTCGACCGGCGAGGACGACAACGTCGTCGTGATTCGCCGCGGCGCGCAGACCGAAGTGCAAAGCGGCGTCGACCGGCGGCAGGCCAGCGTCGTGGAGAGCCTGCCCGATATCGCGACCGGCCAGGACGGGCAGCGGCTGATCTCGAAGGAGCCGGTGGTGTTGATCAACCTGCCGAAGCGCGGCACGGGCAAAGCGGCGAACGTCGTGATCCGCGGCATCACGCCGGCCGGCCTGGTGCTGCGACCCCAAGTACAGATTGTCGAGGGCCGGATGTTTCGTCCGGGCACGTCCGAAGTGATCGCCGGCCGCTCGATCGCGAACGGCTTCAAGGGCGCCGGCATCGGCGAGACGCTACGCTTCGCGTCGCGCGATTGGACGGTCGTCGGCGTGTTCGACGCCGGGCACACCGGCTTCGACTCGGAGATCTGGGGCGACGCCGAGCAAATGCTGCAGGCATTCCGCCGCACCGGTTTCTCGTCGGTGATCTTCAGGCTTGCCGACGCCGATCGCTTCGAAGAAGTGAAGAAGGAGCTCGAAAGCGACCCGCGGCTCACCGTCGAGGCGAAGCGCGAGCGGCGCTTCTACGCCGATCAATCGGAAGCGCTGTCGAAGTTCATCACGTACCTCGGCACGTCGATCTCGGTGATATTTTCGATCGGCGCGATCATCGGCGCGATGATCACGATGTACGCGAGCGTCGCGTCGCGCGTGTCCGAGATCGGGACGTTGCGCGCCCTCGGCTTTTCGCGCGCCGCGATCCTGGCGGCGTTCCTCGGCGAGGCGCTGCTGCTGGGTCTGGTCGGCGGGCTGGTGGGTCTTACTGTCGCATCGTTCATGCAGGCGCTGTCGATTTCGACGACGAACTTCCAGACGTTCGCCGAAATCGCGTTTTCGTTCACGCTGACGCCGGGCATTGTTCTCGCGTCGATCGCTTTTTCATTGGCGATGGGCTTCATCGGCGGCTTTCTGCCGGCTGCGCGCGCCGCGCGGATGAAGATCGTCGACGCGCTGCGCGCGGCGTAGCCGCCCATTACGATGGCCCGGGCCAATCTCGCGACGCTCCGCGCCTACGCCGTCACGCGAACGCTGTTTCCGCCGACGGATCTCGCGCGCGCCATCGACGCTCTCGGCTTCGTGCAGATCGACCCGATCCGCGCGCCGGCGCGGGCGCAGGACCTGGTGCTGCGCCATCGCGTCGCCGGTTACCGCGTCGGCGATCTCGAGCGACGCTTTCCCGAGTTGCCGCTCGCCGAGGATTTCGTGCACGTTTACGGCGTGATGCCCGCGGCGATGGTCGGACTGTTGCATCCACGCGTTCGCGACGAGCCTTGGCGCGTCGAGCGCGAGCATCCGCGGCTTGCGCAATCGATTCTCGCGCACGTCGAACGCGCCGGGCCCACGCACCCGCGCGACCTGCGCGCGCTCGGCGGCACGCGGATGGTCAATGGCTGGGGCGGCAGCAGCGCGGCGACCACGCGCATGCTCGAAGCGCTGCACTATCGCGGGATGTTGCGTGTCGTCGGCCGTGACAAGGGCGTCAAAGTGTACGGCCCTGCACTTCCGCGCGGATCCACAGCGCCAGCGTCGACGCGCGCTCGCGCGCTGCTGAGAATGCTGGTTCGCCTGTACGCGCCGCTGCCGATGGCGTCGCTCCGGCCGTTGGCGGCGATGCTGGCGGCGGAATCCGTGCCAGAGGATGTTCGCCGGCGCGCGCTCGAGCGACTGACGAAAAGTGATTGGCTTG
>CATPAO010000383.1 GCA_955652025.1 Casimicrobiaceae bacterium | reverse complement strand
GATCTGAAGCAGACTCGCGTCCAGGTCGCGCGCGCCAAATCGTTGCACGAACGTGTTGCGCCGCGCGTCGTAGCCGCGCCGGCAGACCGTGTCGTGAATCTTCTCCCGCAGCGCGCGCCAGCGGCGGACCGGGCCTTCGAGCCGGAATCGTTCCACGGACTGAATGCCGCGATCGAGCGCGGCCCATGCCAGCACTTTGGAATGCGTGAAGTGCCGGCGCTCGCCGCGCATCTCCCAGATACCGTTATCCGGCGCTTCCCAATTGGATTCGAGGAAATCGAGCAGCGCGCGCTGGAACGACCACGCGTCGGCGTTTTGCTCCAGACCGGCGGCGCGGGCGAGCGAAAATGCGTCGACGACTTCGCCGTAGACGTCGAGCTGGAACTGGCTCGCGGCGCGGTTGCCGATCCGCACCGGCGCCGACTGGCGATAGCCCGGCAGCCAGGGTAGCTCCATCTCCACGAGCTGACGCTCGCCGGCGACGCCGTAGAGCACCTGCAGGTCCTCCGGCCGCCCGGCGGCGGCGCGCAGCAACCATTCGCGCCACGCGCGCGCCTCGTCGCGGTAGCCCGACAGGAGCAGCGCATAGAGCGTGAACGTCGCATCGCGCAGCCAGCAGAAGCGGTAGTCCCAGTTGCGGACGCCGCCCAATTGCTCCGGCAACGATGTGGTCGGAGCAGCGACGATGCCGCCGGTCGGCGCGTACGTGAGCGCCTTCAGCACGACGAGCGAGGTCTTCACGGCATCGACCCAGCGCCCTTGGTACGTGCACTGGCCGCACCACGCGCGCCAGGCGATCTCGGTCGCGTCCAGCGCCGCGAACGGATCGATCGGCAGCGGATGCGCGAGATGCGACGCGAAGTGCGTCAGCACGAAGGGCACGCGCTCGCCGCGCGCGACGTCGAATTCCGCGACGGTCGTGTAGCGTTCGCCACGCGTCGGGACCGGCGTGCGGAGCAGGAGCGAGTCGGGACCGGCGGTGGCGAGGAGCGTACCGTCGACCCTGCGCACCCACGGAATCACCACGCCATACCCGAAGCGCATCACGAGGTCCATCCGCATCGGCACCCGTCCGCGCACGCCCTCGACGATGCGCACGATGTCCATTCGATCGGGCCATAGCGGCATGCAATCGGTGAGCCGCACGGTACCGTCGTCGGTGTCGATCTCGGTTTCGAGAATCAAGGCCTGCGCCCGATAGCGGCGGCGTACGCCGCGATGACGCCCGGCGGGCGCGAGCGAGAAGTGGCCATGCTCGCGTCGTCCAAGCAGCGCGGCGAAGCACGCGCGCCCGTCGAAGCGCGGCAGGCACCACCAGTCGATCGAACCGTTGCGCGCAACGAGCGCGGCGGTCCGTGTGTTGCCGATCAGTGCGTAGTCCTCGATGCGCGACGACATGCGGGAGCTCGATCGTCAGTCGCGCGGCGGCGTCCCATAGCGCAGAATTGCGCCGGGAAAATGCGCGAACGCCTCGGCGATCGGCAGCGGCATCGCCGCGTCGCGCGCGGCACCGGTCAGCGCATCGACCAGCGGTGCGCCGGCGCAGACCGGGTCCTGCGTCACCCTCGTGTCGCCCCAGGCAAGGGCGCCAAGCGGTGGCGTGCCCGCGGGTGGGCCGAGCGACGCGAAGAGACGGCCGGTGACGACGATGACGCCGCGCCCGCGCAGCGACCGGACGTAAGCGACGACGTGACGCGCCTTCGATCCCGCGGTCCGCAACGCGCGATATTCGCCGTGGGCGAAGAGCTCCGGATCGTCACGCCGTAGCGCGAGCGCCTGTGCGATGACCCACAGCTTGGCGCGCCCGTCGTCGGGAGTCTCGATCAGCTTTTGCACCGACGCCGCGCGCTCGGAAGCCGGCATGCGTGCGAATGTTTGGAGCTCCTCCAGCATCGCGCGCCGCCGCGCGAAATCGACGGCGCGCCGATTGTCCGGATCGACTAGCGACAGCTCGACGCTTTCGTTGCCCTGATAGCAGTCGGGCACGCCCGGCGCCGTCAGCTTGACGAGCGCCATCGAGATACTGGTGAGGCCGCCGAACCACGCGAATCGGCGTGCCTGCGAGGCAAGATCGGCGAGGAATTCGCTGTCGTCGTCGAGCGTGCTGCGTACAAAGCCGTCGAGGGCTTCCTCGTAGGCCGTGTCGACATTAATCCAGCTGGTCCGGCGCTTGGCCTCGCGTGCCGCCTTGCGCATGTACGAGGCGATGCGCTTGGCGTATGCCGTGAGCGCACGGCCGCGCGCGTCCGGCGGAAACGTTCCGGCGAGCGTCTGATAGAACAAATACTCGTCGTTCGCCGACGGCGCCGGCAGGCCGTCGACGTCCCGCTTCAGCGCGCGATTCATGCGGCTCCATCGGCGCACCATGAGCCGCCAGGCGGCCGGATCTTCGGAGATCGCGTCGATGCGCGCGCGAACGTCCTCCGAGCGCTTTGAATCATGCGTTGACGTCGTAATGAGCGCGTGCGGCCAGCGTCGCGCGCGCTCGAGATTGTAGCGATGGAAGACGGGTACGCTGACCCCGAAACGGTCCGGGTCGTCGCCGACGTCGTTGAGCGAAACCAGACGATTGAACGCATAGAACGCCGTGTCCTCGACACCCTTCGCCGTCACCGGCGCGGTGAACTGCTGGAATCGCATCGCAGCGTCGCGGAACGCGGCGATGCGCGCTGGCGTCGCGTCTTCGGCGGCCTCCACGAGCAGCACCCGCGCGACGAACGCGAAGATGGTGGGATCGACGACGAACGTGCGTCCGCGCGCCTCTTCAATCGCCTGCCCGATGTATTGGCGGTCCGCCGGCGTGCTCGCTTCCGCGACATAGGTGCGGTAGACCGGAAACGCGGCGGCGATCTCCGCCAACGTACGGCGGAGCGAATTGAGCGTGAAGTCACGCGTGCGGCGATCGCCACGCGCGATGCGCAACAGGCGGCCGGCCAGCATCGTGACGTCGCCGGCGAGCGCGTACGCCATGACGAGGCGCCGGCCGCGGTAACAGCTTTCCGCGAACGACAGCGCCTCCTCGCCGATGAATCCGCGCCACGCGCGCGTGAGCCGTCGTTCCGCCCCGGTGTCGACGAACATGCCGTTCAATTGACTGGCGAAGTCGTAGCCGGTCGTGCCGTGCACCGGCCACAGGTCGGGCAGTCGCTCGCCGGCGGCCAGGATTTTCTCGACCACGACGTAAAGCGGACGCGCGGCGGCCGCCGCGTCCGGCGCGCCGCCCGCGCGTATCGCGAACGCTCGCTGGAGGCGGCGGCAATAGCCGGCCGGGTCGTAGAGGCCGTCCACATGGTCGATGCGCAACCCGTCGACGGCGCCGCGTGCGAGAAGATCCAGCACGAGCCCATGCGTCGCGTCGAACACCGCTTCCTTCTCCACTCGCAGCGCGGCAAGATCGTTGACGTCGAAAAACCGCCGGTAGTTGATTTCATCGGCGGCGACGCGCCAATACGCCGGCCGGTACGCCTGTCGCTCGAGCAATTCATGCAGTGCGTCGATGGCCTCGGACGCGTGACCCGGCGCGAATGCGTTCACGCCGGCAGCAAGCACCGGGGCCAGCTCCGGCGACTCCTTGACCAGCCGGGCGAGGCGCGTCTTGAGCGCGGCCGCCGCTTTCGCGCGCACGCCGTGCGCAGCGCGCGGGTCGCCGCGCGCCGGCAGGTCGGCGAATTGCGTGTCGATCGACTCCAGCGCAGCGACGGGCCCGGCCCCGGCCCCGGCCGCGCGCATCGCGGCGAGCACCGGCCCGACAATGCGCGGATAAGTGCGCGGATCGATCGGCAGGCGATGGTCGTGGTACCAGACGGAAAAACTGCCGATCGCCGATTCGAATCGCAGCGCCAGGTCGCCCCGCTCGAGCACGGCGCCGTAATGGTCGCCCAAGACCGGCAGTTGCACCTTGCCAACCAGATCCGTGTCGGTCGGACTCCAGTCGATGTCGAACCAATCGGCGTACGCCGACGCCGGCCCATGCTCGAGCACGTCCTGCCACCACACGTTGTCGGCGCCCATCACGGCCATGTGATTGGGGACGATGTCGAGGATC